>JACRDE010000326.1 GCA_016212935.1 Desulfomonile tiedjei
ATGCACATCTAATCCGCAACAAACATGATGAACTACTGAAACAGTACTGGTATTCTTCTTTTTTGGGGGCATGATAGACACTCCTTAAACGATGTGGTTGTCATTTAAGAAGATAATATCATGTTCCCCGCCCTCTCCAGAGTACCCTCTCAACACGCCCCGATCTAGGGAACCCGATGGGGGAGGTTTGGAGGGGGAGATGAGTCTCAACCTCCATGAAAACAAAATCAGAACTCTTCGGGCACAACCCCAATCTATCCCTGGCGAAGCCGGGGACGTCCCACGCTACGATTTTCATTCTTCGTTGTGCCGCTCTACGCCATGGGAGTTAGTATGAAAGCTTCTTTCGGCCGAATTCCCTGCCATTCAGGTCCAGCATTTGCATCAGGTTCATTTTTCTGTACCCTCCCTCTCGAGTTCATCCAAACGTTTGAGGAGTTTGTGCTTAACGCTCACGAGATCCCGTTCCAAAAACCGAAGCTCTTCAATACGATCTCTAATTTCCCGTAGTTTCTTCTCGCCGTAGGCCAGAGAAGCTTCGATCTGATCGACTTCGCCTATTTCAGCGTCAGTCATTCCGATCATCTCGGCTATTTCTTCCAAAGAGTATCCAAATCGCTTGCCACGAAGGATAAGCTTCAGTCGCGCTCTATCCCGCTTGTCGTAGATACGCTGATTGCCTCCAGTTCGGCTCGGTGAGATCAGGCCCTTTTCCTCGTAAAAACGTATGGATCTGGGGCTGATCTCAAATTCCGAAGCCAGATCGGAAATCGAATAGAACTTCTCTTTGGGATCTGATTTCATTGAATGGACCAAATATAACGTTTACGTTAACGTCAATTATGGAATCTACGTGAAGCCCTGTCAACCTTTTCTTATCCTCTCCCCGCGAGAATCTGCGGAGGAAATCTAGGTAATACTTGTAGGAGGTGTGACCAAGAAGAAATTATCGGCAACCGCGGCCAATTAGAGCAGTTCAACATTTCCGCGGGGTTTTCATGTCTGCGAGCCCTTGCTCCACGTCCAACGGTTCGAAGTGGAGCTCTCTGACAAGTTTCTCGCTATTTAGCGAGCAATCGCGCGGTCTGTGGTATTCGAACACTGCTTCGTCCAACGATGCAGGAATAAGCAAGTCCTCGCAATACCCAAATATTCGGCATACCTTCAACCCGAATTCGTAACGACTCAACCTCTCTGGACCACCGACGTGAAACAGCCCTGACAGATCGTCTCTCCAGGCGAATTCCAATAGGATTCGGCAGACATCGCGCGCGTATACCGGAGTCCGATACTCGTCCACGAATAGTCTTGTGGGAACTCCCTTGGCCAAATCATCGATGATCTTCTCTGTAAAGCATCGGGCAGAGTTTGAACTGTAGCAGTATGATAGACAGATTCGAGCAATTATGAACCCTGGTGCAAGCGAACTCACAATCCGTTCTGCCCTGTATTTGGTGTCAGCGTAAGTGGTCATCGGAGCGGGCGGATCTTTTTCGGCTCTGAATTCCCCAGGCCTCCCGAAAACCATGTCAGTGGACGTGTAGATCAGTCGCGCTCCTATCTTTTTCGCCGCATCCGCCACATGTTCAGTTCCGTTTACATTGATAGCCCATGCAGTATCTGGATTTCGTTCACAGATGCGTGAGTCCGTCACAGCTGCTGCATGAATTATCACTTCGGGCTCGATCAAACTGAGGGTTTTTTCTACCATCTCTCTGTTTGATACATCCAGGGGGATCCATTGTGCTGAGTCCCCATACCGGGGGGGGCTGGACCGGTGAGTCGCGTAAGTGTCCCAATGTTTCGGAGCCTCCAGGGCGAGAATTCCCCCCATGAATCCGCTACCTCCAGTGATAAGCAGCCGAGGCTTGTGATTGTTTTTGCGAAATTTCAACGACTTACGGACGCTTCCTTTCGTTTGGTTCGCCTTGGAAACCAACGTGCTGTGCACGCTGTTGTTTACTAATATTGGAGAATCCACTTCGGTAAAGGAGGTTCCTCCAAGAGCCGTTCCAAGAACCCCTAACACTGGCCGCAATCCTGCCTTCCCCATGAGAAACGAGGATGTCCGCGGATGCTGGGAGGCTTGAGGTAGCGTTCGGGGAGTCACTTCTCACAAAAGGTGCATCCAGATTCTTTCTCGCTGGACTGCGAACCGGCATGGGCCTAGGGCTTTGCGTCGCGTTTTGCTTTTTTCAACAGAGTCGCAATTCTGGTGTGCCCTTTGGATTGGGCCCTTTCCAGTGCAGTCTTGCCGTCAATATCCACTGCGTTGAAGTCAGCCCCCCATTCCAGGAGCTCTTCAACCACCTCCGAGTGGCCTTCCGAGGCCGCCAGCATAAGGGCGGTCGCTCTGCCGTGATCGGAGATCTCCGTTTGAGGGTTTTGTTCCAATAAAAGCCTTACTATTGCATGGTGCCCTCGTTGGGAGGCCCTCATTAAGGCAGTCCAGCCCAATGCATCTACCGCGTCAACTTCAGCCCCGTACTTGAGCAACAAGTCTGCCACTTCCTCGCTCCCCTGACGACACGCCTTCATAAGGGCAGTGGCTCCGTATTCGTCGCTTGCTTCCGTGTCGGCCCCGTTTTCAAGAAGGACCCGGACTATGTGGGGAAGGCCCATGGCTGAAGCCCACATCAAGGGCGACCACCCGAGGGCATCCCTGGCGTTGAGATCCGCCCCGGCGCCAAGGAGGATCCTCAGTTCGGTCAGATTCCCGGCTTTGACTGCATCGAACGCTGATTGTCCCATGTCGCGTTCATCTCCTGTGGGTTGAATGCAGGCCAGAATGAGGCGAGAGAGGAATAGGTGAGTTGAGGATAACAGATAGTGCTGCGAAACACAAAGATATCAGAACGTTCTATTAACTGGTCCTGACCGTCAGCGTTCACACATTTGTTCAGGGGGGGGCAATCCGGCCCCGATCGAGCCGAAGCGGGCTCGGATTGCCACGGGACTATTTCGAGCTTCTGCTCTTTGCCTCTTCAGGAAGGATTTTCGCCAATGCCACATGCTTGAGATCGAGATACTTGCGTGCGACCCTCAGAACGTCGTCTGCCGTGACTTCTCTTAACTTCTTTATGTACAGCGTGTCATAGTCGTACCCGAGTCCGTACAAAGTGTTGAGCCCGATGTTTTCAGCGCGATCGGACGAGCTTTGCAGGGATATCAAATGTGTCCCAACCAGATTGTTGACGGATTTCTTCAGCTCTGCATCGCTCACCTTGGCTTTTCGAACAAGTTCGATTTCCTTGATCAATCCCTGATATGCTTTGTCAACCTTGGGAGCGTCGCATGCAACGTAGAAGCCGAAGACACCGGGATCAAGGGCGGGCCTGAAAAATGAGGTGACCACATAGGCCAAGGATTCCTTGTCTCTGAGCTCTCGGAACAAACGGCCTCCCTGTCCGGCCAGGAGATTGCTGAGTACATCCAATGGATAACGGTCCTCTTCGGTGAGAGTCGTTCCCCTGAATCCCATGGCAAGGTGCGCCTTTGCCCTGGGAATGCGCATGACCGTCTCCCGGGCCTTGTCCAGGGTCTCCTGCACAGGAATTTGACCAATCTCCAGCTGTTTTTTCGGGATTTGACCAAAAAGTTGGCTTATCCGGTGCATGACCTTTTGCGGGTCCATGTCTCCAACTACAACGAAAACGGTGTTGGAAGGTGTCGCGAACCGTTGATACGTCTGCTTGAGCTCATCGGCCGTGAACCCCGAGACAGTGGCCACAGTCCCCAGTTTGTTGAATCCGTAGGGAAAGTGCGGAAAAACCGTTTTGTAGAGGACATTCATAACGTACTTGGTAGGTTCGTCCGGCTCGGTTTCGATGCCGTTG
>JACRDE010000328.1 GCA_016212935.1 Desulfomonile tiedjei
ACAATTTTGGCAATTCCTACATGTTCGTTTGTGGGATTTCAAACAAGCCCCGACTGCAAACCCTTTGCTGAAACATCATGCTAACGGTTTTTCTTTCGTCCTGACCCTGTAAGCATCATCACCATAAAACCAACGCCCACAGCTATTGCGAACCACAGTGTGCATAACCGAATCAGAAGCACGGACGGCAAACCCTCTGTGTATGTAATTCCCATGAATTTCAGCAAACCGATCATTCCTGCTTCTGTTCCCCCGATTCCACCGGGAAGCATGGAAAGCGCCCCAACCAGTGTGGAAATGCAGTAAACAAAGTTGGCCTGCAAGAGAGTGGACTGAAGGTTGAATCCTTGCAAGATCAGGTACAACGAGACGGATTCCATGCCCCACGCTACAGTGGAAACCACTAGCCCCACAGCAAGAATGCGACCGGTAACCAAACTGCGGCCGGTTTCCAGGATTCCCAGAACTCTTTCTGAAATCTTGCGGAGTATGCTGAATCTGCCTAGCCATTCCAACACTGGTCTATAGAGACTCTCCATGCACAAGAACGCTCCGCCTGCGATCACTAGTGCCGCGCACAGCAGAAAGAGCTTTTCCCAGCCCTTGAAGAGTAAAACGGAAAACGACGCCAGTAACAGCACACCAGCAAGGTCCATCAATCGTTCCATCATTACTATTCCAACCACGCGCGTGACTGATACTCCGTAGTCCTGTTTCAGGAAAATTCCCTTCACAGCTTCTCCGAGTTTGCCCGGCGTGCTGGTCAGGGCAAATCCGGCAAGAAAAGAAGAAATGGAATAACCCAGCGGAACGGAGGCTCCGTTGCTCTGCAAATAGTAATAGAATCGCCATCCTCTCAGGAGCCAACCTACGACAACCAGAAGCAACACCAGGGCCAGTGTGTCCAGAGGAAAGTTCATCAGTGCCTGAGAGATCGCCTGATAATCCCCGGCCAGAGTGGCCGCGCCGTACAGAATCACCCCTGTAACTGTTGAAATCAAAACTGATTTGATCAAGCGAGGATATCCAAGTGTCGTCTCTCTTTCCGATCTTTCTTGGCAAGCTGATGGATTGACTATCCCGTCATCTTGGACGATTTGTTGTTCAATCATGAGATTTCTTTCAGTCAAGCACTATCTGCGGCTGGGAAAGTACACGCACCGGCTGCTGAAGTTCTGCCATGCAGCATCGAGCTGAGCCTTAAGGCTCTGCAAGTAGTAGCTCATCTGTGCGTATTGCGGGTCCCGCGGGTTCATCATTCGTGCTCGCTGGTATTCCTGGGCGTAACGCTGCCAGAGCATCTTCCAGGTCTTTTCGAGGTTCAGGCATTCTCCGAACTGGGGATTCGTCAAGTCCGGCCGAAAAGCGTATTCCGCTGGGTGTTGAGCTCCAGGCGGCTGCTGACCTTGTGGAACAGGCTGGGGCTGCATCATCGGCGGTTGTCCCTGATACGGTACCTGCCCCGGAACTGAGGATGGGGAGACAGTTGCGAGCAGGAGGACGAGCACGAGCAGTAGGCTTCGTTTTTCAATCATG
This sequence comes from Desulfomonile tiedjei, assembly GCA_016212935.1. Classification (GTDB taxonomy): domain Bacteria; phylum Desulfobacterota; class Desulfomonilia; order Desulfomonilales; family Desulfomonilaceae; genus Desulfomonile; species Desulfomonile tiedjei_A. Next base: position 1,537 of record JACRDE010000328.1, read on the forward strand.
GCAGGGCCCTATGAATTTCTCTCTCGAGTGAGGTATTTTCCATCCTAGTTAAGAATCGGGGGATGAGTCAAGCTGGATTGATTCACATGGAAACCTCCGTGGCGAGACCCGCCACAAAGAACCATGAAAACGCTGCAGTAGGACCTGCATCTTGCCGGCCCCCCTCAGATAGTCTTCACGGAAATGCGCGTTCGGCGGTCAGCGATGGAATTTCTTGATCGCTTTTAGTATTACGCGGCATTTATGCTGCCTTGCCGTTGACAACAAACCCCGGCATCATCAAGTTCTTGGTAATAGTAGTCTGTATTGCAGAATTGCTCCAGCCAGCTTGTGCAAAGGAGTGAGCCAGATGACGCCGGATCTGAAATTGCTGGAAAAACTTGATGGGCTCTACGATGTCGGCAGAGATATGGTCGAAAGAGCCCAGGTGCATGGACTCACAGTGGAATACGAGTTCGATCTCTGCAGGTTCGACAAGTGGAGGAAGGCAGTCAATGACGTCCTGTACGAACGGGGCGGTTGCGACGACATATATTATCAGCGCTTTCGCAAAAACTCCTCTCAGCCCGTGGTTAGAGACCTTGAGGAGGGACTTCGGATTCTGTCGGCTGTCAGGGATGACGTAGAGGGGGAGATGATCGCCAGTGGGGCGTTGAGAAAAAAACGCGGAAGACCGAGCGCTTCGTATTCAATCTCAAACTATTAATACCGTTTCGCTTTCAGATATGTAAAATCGGGGAGGCACATCTTGTAAGAAGTTCTTCCCCGAACTCCACCTCAAGAACCTTTAGCACTCGCCGGAATCCCAATTTCCTGAAAGGAAATTTGAGGTTCCGGCAAATGATAGAAGTTTCTGGAAGAGGGTTTGTGGGGAAACTCTTTAATAAAGAGGGTCCCCCAAATCTCACTTCTTTGAATGCGCATGAGTATAAGACCAGCGCAGGGCTGATCCCGGCGCACCACTCCCGCCCTATCTTTTGCAGGGAATCCAAAGAGTCACGTCGCAACTCTTCCCTGACAAGAAGCCTTTCGCTACCACGCTATACTTCACGGACAATTTCCCACCATCGACGCTCTCATGGGTTTCCTCCGCGAAGCGCGCCCAGGGGAAACCGAACCCTCGACTGACTGCACGAAGTTCCAGCGGGTCAGATTTGTCCGACAGAGCCACATCGTACCTGACCCAGTCAGGAGACACCTGGACGTTTATTCCCCGAAGGCTGGACGGGACTTTCAGCGGGATGCGAGCCTCGCGATAGACCGGCCAGTGGAACAAGCAAAGCAAGGTAGGTATCACTACGAAAGTTGTAAACAGCAATGCTTTCGACGAACCCGGAAGTTCGCATAGCCGCTCGGATCCCTTTGATTGCTCAGGGACCCGGAAGATCAGGTAGTACAGGCCGGTTATAAGCACCAGGATCATCACAGCGGCCCACAGTGCGTCCGTCGGGTAATGCCCCCCTTGGGCCATTCTCGCGATTCCCATCACAGTGCCGTACGACATGCCCACCACGAGGGCTCCGACGGCAATTGCGGGGTGAAGCGGAAAAAAAGCCACCCCTGAGGCCACTGAGAAGGCCATCGAGCAATGGCCGCAGGGAAACGATTTTCCTCTGCCTGGGGTTCCGGGCTCCCACACTTTTCGATATTCCCATTCGCCTCCCAGCTGAGAGGTTTCGACCGGTCGGGGGCGTCCCCAATAATTCTTGAAGATGCCGTTGACGAACAAACCCGGTCCGATCACAACTGTAAGGATCACGACCAGACACGGTCTGGCGTATTTTCTGCTGATTTTGCTTTTGATGGACGCAATCAAAAGGACAAGCGCTGCTGCCAACATCGCCAAAGCCGGGATTTCTCCGTAATCGTAAAGCAGTGCCCAGGGAAAGTCCCTGCCGTGCGCCCATCCGCCTCGGGGTCCTCCGGGCGTGTAAAAGTAGCCAGTCCATGTGCGATCCGCATTGATGATATCCAGAGCCACCGTGCCCGCGACGCCCAGCAGAAGCAACGCAACGATGACTACAATGGCTTTTGTTCGTGGACTCTTCGAAAGCATGAATGACTCCAAGAGGGAGGATTCTAAAGCACAATATCAATCCCGGCGAGCGCACGGATGATGCCACCGCACGAACCATTTATCAATATGCTTGAGCCAATCACGGCATTAAATGATATTATAGGACGAACGGAGATCTTCCGCGTATAGGAACCTTCGAGCATCATGCAAGAAGATTTCTGAGATGGGCACGGGCTTCAATCATGGCGCCCTGGTTCCAACAAAAAGTTCGGATTCAGCCAGCTTGGAGAGGCACTTGAAAAGAGCGATTATCATAACTATCGTTTTGGCAGGTTTTGTCGCGCTCTATTTTGCCTGCGGCAGCATGTCCAAGGAAGAACCTGAAATCAAATATATGACTGTTCCTGTAGAAAAGGGAACCCTGAGGGCGGAAATCAGTTCCAGCGGCACGCTGAAGCCACTGGTGGAAGTTCTCGTAGGAAGCCAGGTCTCCGGAACCATTAAGAAGCTGTACGCGGATTATGAGTCAGTGGTGAAGAAGGGTCAGCTCATAGCCCTCATCGATCCGGATATGTATGCGGCAAAAGCAGAACAGGCAAGCGCGGACCTGGAAGCTGCAAAGGCCAGCCTCGCAAAATCCGAGGTAACCCTCGAAGATGAGAACAGAACCCTGCAGCGCAAAGAGGGGCTTATAGGAAAGAGCTCCATCAGCCAACAGGAATACGATTCGGCAAAGACAAAGGCCGATGCTGCCAGGGCTCAAGTCGTGGTGGACAAAGCAAAGGTCGCACAGGCCGAGGCAAAGCTGAAGGAAGCAGCTCTGCAGCTGCAGTATTGCCGGATCGAGGCACCAGTGGACGGGGTAGTCGAGGCCAGGAACATGGACGCAGGCCAGACTGTTACGGCTAGCTTCCAAACACCCGTGCTCTTCAAGATCGCTGAAGACCTCACCAGAATGCAAGTCCATACCAATGTGGACGAAGCAGACGTGGGACGAGTCCTAGTGGGCCAAAAAGCCGCTTTCACAGTTCCGGCCTTTCCGGATAACGAGTTCACAGCCGCTGTAAATCAAATCAGAAACGACCCCAAGATCGAACAAAATGTTGTCACGTACAATGTGATACTCGATGTGGATAACAGCGATCTTAAACTGAGGCCCGGCATGACCGCCAATGTCCGCATAAAGCTCGACGAAGTCAAGGATGCCATGATGGTACCGGATCAGGCGCTGCGGTTCAATCCTCCGGAATCCATCGTAGACGGCCCGGTCTTGACCGAGCTGAAACCCGGAGAGCGAAGGCTGTGGAAACTCGAAACTGGAAATATCATCCGTCCAGTGATTGTGAGAGTGGGAATCTCGGGAACTGAAAGAATCCAAATTTTCTCAGATGAAACTAAAGTCGGGGACCGGGCCGTGGTAGAGGCCATCAGTAAAAAGAAGCAAGACCAGAAAGCGCCTGCCTTGAGGTTCAGATTCTAAATCATTATAAAGAGGGAGCACTAGCACTCATCGAATTGAAGAAAGTCTCAAAGGGAAGATGAATTTTTGCCGTGTACTGATGTTTGGAGGTTGTCTCAGAACCATTTAGGATTACAGAAATGTGCCACGAAAGTCATGAAAGCTCTGGTTCCCATGCTCCGCTTGGGAGCGAGAAAGCTTGAACAGTGCGGCACGATTTCGGGCCGATGTTGAATTTTGAGACAGTCTCTTCATGGCCACCGCGTTGGGCCAGCAATGATTCATCGGTATGAGAGCAGCATTTGGAACAGAGGCGTAACATGAGCAACAACATCCATCATGAGGGAAGCGGCGACCTTACCGAGCCCGCAAAAAATATCATTTATTCCACTGATCCGGCAGATTTTCATTACGTGAGTGTCAATGTCCCATGCCAGAGCGCATGTCCCGCGCAAACCAACGTTCCCGCATATATTCGTGCACTGTACGAGGGGTGGTACGGCGATTCCTACGATCTGAACCGAATTGTGAACCTCATGCCCGGTGTGCTGGGTCGCATATGTTCCCGGCCGTGCGAGCAGAAATGCCGTCACGGTGAGCATGAATTGGGAAGAGCAGTGAATATATGCCACGTAAAGAGGGCAGCTTCAGACCACAAGGACGTTAATCACGTTTTACTGGAGCCACTTTTTCCCCCGTTGGGAAAGAAAGTCTGCGTAGTGGGTTCAGGTCCTGCCGGACTCGCTGCCGCTCACGATCTTTCCGCCACGGGGGCCCATGTCACGCTTCTCGAGGCCCTTGACGAGCCCGGTGGTATGCTCAGGTACGGGATTCCAGAGTTCAGGCTCCCGAGGGACATCCTCACGACAGAAATCGAGTCTATTCTCAGGCTTGGAATTACTCTGAAGACAGGAGTTCGGGTAGGAGCAGACGTATCCGTAGAGCAGCTCCTGTCTGATTACGACGCGGTCCTGATCGCCGCGGGATGCTACACGTCGAAGCAGCTGGAGATTCCGGGAGAACACCTGCCAGGGGTGCTTTCAGGCCTGGACTTCGTGATGCAGATAGCATCAGGTCATTCCCCTGAAGTGGGAGAACGGGTTCTCGTCCTGGGCGCAGGATTCACGGCTTTCGATTGCGCTAGATCTGCTCTAAGGCTCGGTGCAGAGGATGTCTCCATCTGCATACGCGCTACCGAGCACGATCTTAGGGTCACTGAGGACGAGATCTACGAGACAAAACGAGAGGGGATCAGAATAAAAGGCCTCATCGCAGCGAATCGTGTTGTTGGCCAGATGACGGTAGAGGGGGTGGAGTTTTCGCGCACCGAACCAAGGGAGGTCCTTTCATCTGGACGACGGCGAATTATACCCATACCCGGCAGCGAATTCATCGAACCCGCGGACACAGTGATAGTGGCAATAGGCCAAGGTGCAGAACCAATTCCCTCACCGGGCAAGAAGAATGAAAGAGGGGTGCTTGAAGGCGATCCGAAAACATTCAGAACGTCAGTTCCTAGGCTGTATGCGACTGGCGATTTTAACACCGGCCCGACGACTGTGATCGAGTCTCTTGCGGCCGGCCGAAAAGCTGCGGAAAGAATCGCTGAAGATCTGACCGGAAAGAAATTCAGGGAGTGGTCAATTCGCATCCAGGATGCAAAGATAACGGATCGCCAGAGAAGCTGGGATTTCATTCCCAGACAGGAAATGCCTTCGGTTCCGATAGAGAATCGGCTAAATCCGTGTCCCACCGTCGAGATCGAAATAGGTTATCCCAAAGGCCAGGCCCTGGAAGAGTCCAAACGCTGCTATTTGTGTTACCTTCACTATGAAATTGACATAAGTAAGTGCATCTATTGCAGACTGTGCATCGATTCCGCGCCTAGAGACTGCATAAAGCTGGTTAGCGAAGTGATAGTCGGCCGAGACGGCGCGATTCAGGAACTCGTGGAAACGAGCGATTGGCGCAATGTCAGCGCAGTGGTGATCGACAACTCCAGGTGCATTCGCTGCGGAGAATGTGTGCGGGTATGCCCGGTTGATTGCATATCCGTATCCAAGGTGGAGCTTGTGGAAAGGGCGCTCCAGGGTGGAGGTGAATCATGACCGCCCGGCATGTGGTCATCATAGGAAACGGTCCGGCCGCAAACGAGGCTGCGATCTCTCTCAGGACGCAGGCTCCGGACGCTCGCATCACCATAATCAGCAAGGAACCGATCCGTTATTACAAACCGCACCTTCTGCCGGATTTAATAGCAGGAAAGGTTTCCGAGCAAGACCTGTACGTCAATCCGCTGGAATTCTATAAGGAAAACGATATTAGGCTGCGATTGGGGCAGGAGGTCGTGCATGTGAGCTTCGCCACCAATGAGGTGGTGATGGAGCACAAAGAAGTTGTCAGGTTTGACGGCCTCATAATAGCGACAGGAGGAAAACCGCGGATTCCGGAACCATTGCAGGTTTTCGAGGATCTGATGCTGTCCCTGAAAACCCTTTCGGACGCCAAGGTCTGGAAGGAAAGACTGAGGTGGGTTGATTCAGTGTTGATTGTTGGCGGGGATCTCACCTCCCTGTCCTTCACAAAGGCTGTTCTCTCGCTGGGTAAGAAGGTTTATTTCATACTTCACGGAGATTCTTTCTGGCCTGTGCGTTTCAATGAAGAGCTCTCCTCGGAAGTCTCGCAAAGGCTTTCGGATAGAGGCGTAGAGGTGATCAGTTGCCGGAAAATCCTGCGACTCGTAATGGCATCCGAGGATTCGGTGGAAGTGGAAACCGACGGCCGCAAACTGCGCGTTGGTGCTATTGGCGCTTTTTTCGGATTGGTACCCGACGTAAAATTCCTTGCCCGGAGCGGATTGGCGATCGAACGAGGGATCGTCGTGGACGAATTTCTCAGGACCCGCTTTGAAGGCGTCTATGCTGCGGGTGATTGCGCTCAGGTTTATCATCCGAAGCTCAGGGATTACTGGGTGTCCATAGGTTACAGAAATGCCAGAAATCTGGGCAGAGTCGCCGCGTTGAACCTGCTGGGCGGCCAAGAAAGCGCCGAAACGGCTCCGGCAGGCATCTTTCAATTGGATGATATTTCTGTGAACACTTCGTGGTGGACGGAGTTCTAAATGCCCAAAGTGGATATCACTGTTGAAGTCTGCGGTATGGCTGGAGACGGGACAATAGCCGCTGGCGGTTTGGTTAATGAAGCCATGTCCCTGGGCGGGTTTTCGGTTCTGGGGTTCGATTCCTATCCGGCTGAAATTCGGGGATTCGGCCGCTGCGTGACCCGTTCCAGAATCGGCAGTAATGAAATAGGCGCTCTTGCCGACGAGACGCATATACTGATTTCCCTGGATGACCTGCAATCGAGATCGAGGGTTCCTTTTCTGGCGAGAGATTCCGCCGTCCTGTTCGACAGCAAGCCGGACACTCTTCTCGAGGAGGAACAATCTTTGGCAGCAGTCGTCGAGCCTGGAACAGCTCTATTCGGAATCCCTTTCACCTATCTTGCCACAGCGGCGACAGGGACATCTAGAGGCAGAAATCTTGCAGCCCTGGGCGGGTTTGCGGCACTTTTCGGGGTGCAGCCAGAATGGTTCCGCCGGGTTATTACCAGAAAATTTCAGTCGAAGGGCGAAAAGGTTCTGGAAGTCAATCTCAAAAGCTTTGATGCGGGATTTCATTATGCGCTGGAAAAATTCGCTGACCGTCTTCGGCCGTCATTCGCTGCGGCCAATGTGGTCGCAGGCCCCGAAAAGGTCATGTTGTCCGGAAATCAGGCCATCGGTCAAGCCGCTCTGGATGCAGGATTGAAGCTCTATTTCGGATATCCTATCACGCCTGCCACACCGATAATGGAGTTTCTCGCAAAATACCTCCCTGCAAAGGGAGGCCGCGTTGTCCAGATGGAGGACGAAATAGCTTCAGTAGGCGCGGTTCTGGGAGCTTTCTACGCGGGGGCACGGGCCATGACCGCAACGTCAGGGCCCGGATTCGCACTGATGACCGAACTCATTACCCACGGTGTGATGGCCGAGATCCCTGCTGTAATACTCAACGCTCAGAGGGGCGGCCCCTCAACCGGACTTCCGACCAAAACCGAGCAGTCGGACTTGCACGCGGCCGTGTTCGGTGGTCCCGGGGACTCCAGCCGGATAGTAATAGCGCCTTCCAATGTGGCGGAATGTTATTCCTTCACTGTGCAGAGCTTCCAACTTGCGGAAAAGTACCAGACTCCGGTAATCGTGCTGACTGATTTCTACCTGGACAATCGGGTGGAAAACGTTGTCATGCCAGTGGCATCGGAAAAAGAAAAGACGGACGGGAATCTATACCCGGACGAGTCTCTCCAAGGTAGTTATCATCGCTATTTGGATACGGAATCAGGAGTTTCTCCCAGGTCCTTGCCCGGAATGGAAGGTTTCGCCTATGTGGCCACCGGCCTGGAACATACCGAACGGGCCCAACCGGACTACACCCCGGAAATCCACACGAAGATGACGGGGAAGAGGCATCGGAAGCTCCAGTACGCGCTGGAAGACCTCCCCGTTCCAGTGGAATACTCCGATGGAGGACAGCTCGACGTAGGCATCATTGGATGGGGCTCCACCTTCGGATCGATTCAGGAAGCTGTCAACATGGCGAGAGAGCGCGGTTGGAAAGTCGCAGCTCTCAAGATCACGTCGATTTTTCCGTATCACGAAAAGGAAATACGATCCTTCATGACTAAATGTCGTGAGATACTAATAACTGAGTTAAATTACGAAGGTCAACTTGCTAATCTTATAGGTCATCTTCATAGAAAAGAAGTCGTGCGACTCAATCAGGTTACAGGTGTTCCTTTTTCACCGTCCGCGATCTTTTCTAAGATAGAGGCTCTTCTCCAGGCAGGTGTTTCATGAAGACCGCCGCCACATCACTGGCAGAACAGATACGACACATCAAAGAGGCGAAGAAGTTCGATATCCGCTCGGGAGCGCTGCCCACATGGTGTCCCGGTTGCGGTTATTTCGGAATCCATCAGGGTCTGAATGCCTGTATTCAGGAATTGGGCCTTGCACATCATGAAGTCGTTACGGTTTCGGGGATAGGTTGTGCGGGCAGATATCCATTTTTCACCAGCAATTACGGTTTGCACACAGTACACGGCAGAACCTTGCCCGTGGCCCAGGGCGTGAAACTTGCCAATCCGGATTTGACTGTTTACGCGGTGGGAGGCGACGGAGACGGCCTGGCAATAGGCGGCGGACATTTTCCTCATGCGGCCCGGAGAAACGTGAACATAAATTACCTGATGTTCGACAATTCCATCTACGGGCTGACAAAAGGGCAGCCGTCGCCCAGTTCACCCGTGGGCATGAAGAGCAAGGCGAGTCCCTTTGGGACTTTGGACAAGCCGTTGAATGCCACGCTTATGGCGCTGACTTACGGGGCCTCTTTTGTCGCGCGACTTTTCGCGGGAGATCCCAAGGGGATTACCGAGGCTCTAATAGAGGGCACTCAGCATGAAGGTTTTGCTTTTTTCCACATTTACAGTACTTGCCTGACGTTTGACAAAGCCTACAAAACCTGGGCCCATCTGAAACAGTGGGTACACCCGATTCCCGAGGATCACGATCCAGCCGATCTGCGCAGGGCTTTTGATCTGGTCCTTGGCGATGACTTCTCAACCGGAATTATCTACAGGCGAGAATAGCCGGTTCAGGCCAGGCCGGTCTTGCCCTGACGGCGCGCGGAACAGCATGAAATACCGAATAGAATACGACAGTATGGGCGAGGTTCCGGTCCCGGAGGACGCGTATTACGGAGCGCAGACTCAGAGAGCCATGGAGAATTTTGCGGTCAGCGGTCTTACGTTCCCGTCATCCTTTATCCGGGCCATAGGTATGATCAAGAAGCACGCAGCCAGTGTGAATCGCGATCTCGGGCTTCTCCCGAAGGATTTGGCAGAAGCGATCATACAAGCAGCGACAGAGACTGCTGAAGGAAAGTTTGATAATCAGTTCGTGCTGGACGTGTTTCAGACAGGCAGCGGCACGTCAACCAACATGAACGCGAATGAGGTGATAGCGGCCCGCGCAAACGAAATACTCACCGGAAAAAGGGGGGGGAAATCGCCGGTACACCCCAACGATCACGTCAATAAATGCCAATCCAGCAACGATGTGATCCCCACGGCCATTCACCTGGCAGCTCTGGTTTCTATCTCTAAAAGACTGATTCCAGGAATGGAATCTCTCAGGGACGCGTTGCAATACAAGGCGCATGAGTTCGATGGCATACGCAAGATCGGTAGGACCCATCTCCAGGACGCGGTTCCAATAAGGCTGGGTGACGAATTCAGCGGGTACGCGCGGCAGTTGGAACTAGCAATCTCAAGAATATACTCTGTAGAAAAGTCTCTGGGGGAATTAGCACTGGGCGGTACTGCAGTGGGCACCGGTCTTCAGGCGCATTCTGAATTCGCTCCGCGCGTGATCGCTTTGATTTCCGAAGAGACCGGTTGTTCGTTTCGGGAGGCGGTCAATCACTTCGAAGCTCAGGCCGCGCAGGATGCGGCAGTGGAAACGAGTGGCGCGCTCAAAACCTTGGCTGTGAGTCTCATGAAAATTGCAAATGATATCAGGTGGCTGGCTTCTGGGCCCAGATGCGGTATTGGCGAGATCAATATTCCCTCGCTTCAGCCGGGATCTTCCATAATGCCAGGAAAGGTGAATCCCGTCATTCCTGAGATGGTAATTCAGGTCGCTGCCCAGGTGATAGCTAACGACACGGCGATAACGCTGGGTGGGCAGTGGGGCACGTTCGAGCTGAACACAATGTTGCCTTTGATAGCTTACAATTTGCTACATTCCATCAACCTGCTGGAGGCCGCTGTTCAACGATTCGCTTTGAAGTGCGTGAATGGAATTACAGCCAATTCAGAGAAATGCAGGCAGAATATCGAACAAAGCCTGGCCATGGCCACTGCCTTGAATCCCGCTGTCGGCTACGAGCAAGCCGCGGCGATAGCGCAACGTGCATACAAAGAAGGCAAGACCGTGCGTGAAATCGCTCTCGAAGAAAAGAAACTACCAGAGGACGAAATAAGCAGATTGTTGGACGACGCCATCCTCGGGCCTCATTCCGAATAACGAGTTCCAACAAAAGTCACTTGAAAAAAGTTGCTTCAGGCCTTTCTTTGCCGATCATGGCCTGTTGCCAAAAGTTTCGTCATTTCCCACTC
>JACRDE010000330.1 GCA_016212935.1 Desulfomonile tiedjei
AGCCTCAACTACTGGACGCCGCATCTGGAAGTATATTTCCGGGAAGTTCCAGGCGAAAAACGTGCCGTCCCATTTTTCGTACGCTGATCCTGCAGGAAGGACGTAATGCGCAAGACTGGCGGTTTCCGTAAAAGCGACATCCACGACAACCAACAGATCCAGGGCGTTGAACGCCTGTTCGTAAGCCGTCGTGTCAGCATAGGATCTCAACGGATTTGATCCGCTGACAAAGACTGCACGCAGGCGATCCGATCGATCGGACAGTATTTCTTCAGGCATGACGTTGGGAGGAAATGTGCCCATAATTGCAGGAAAATTCGTGGCTACAGTGCGCCAGGTCTTTGGATCGCGCTCGTCGGAATGTGCCCCAATGGGCATAAGATAGGCCGGTATAAGGTTTCCCCCAGGCGCTCCTATGCGGCCGCAGATCGCCAACAGGATCAATTCCAGATAAGATGAGACAGTGCTGTGCCTCCCCATCAGGATCCCAAGATCCGAGTGACATGACCACTTCCGGGTTGCCAGAAGCCGACATACTTCGCGGACCTGATCATAATCCAGCTGGCAGAGACTGACGGCCGGGCGAGCGTCGAAGTCAAGGAACCATGGCCGAATCGGCTCGAAGCCGCTCACATGTTCTGCAATATAGTCGTTGTTTTGCCAACCCTCCTGGAGAATAATACTTATCATGGATCGAAAGAGCAGAGCGTCCGTCCCGGGACGAACCGCCAGGTGTATGTCTGCTCTCTGGGCTGTCTCCGAGCGTCTGGGATCGATGACCACGAGCAACTTGTCCGGGTCTTCGGAAATCCTCTTCAAGTGTCGTCGAGCCTGCGGCATTTGATGGCTCATCCAGCCGTTCCATCCCACTGCTAACAACATGTCCGTGTGTTCGTGGTCAGGGACCGTCCCCAGGTACTGCCGCCCCAACCCTCTCCCGTTTACCCAGAAGTAGCCTGTCAACTCCTGCGCAAGCGGGCTGTAATGATAATGCGATCCTAATGCCCGGAGAAGACGCACCCCGAATGCAGCCTCAAAGTGGCACCCTTGGCCGCCTCCACCCATGTACGCAAGAGAACGAGGCCCGTAAGTCTCCACGGTTGATTTGAGCTTTTCTGCAATCTCGTCCAGAGCCTGGTCCCAGGATATCTCTTTGAACTCTCCGCCAACCCGTTTGAGCGGCTGTTTCAGCCGATCTTCGTGGTGCTGATAATGAGCGATTTTCAATCCCTTGCGACAACAGTAGCCTTCACTGCGAGGGTTTTCTTTGTCTGCACGAACCTTGACTATGCGGTTCCCTTCGACCATCACTTCGAGGCCACAGTTTTGAGCGCAGCATATACAGCTTGTTTTTTTCCACGATGACATCTCACCCTCCCATCAGTTTTGCCCTGCAGACTTTACTGAGAGCTGATTGCCATAGGATTAGTTTGTGTGCTAACTATTATGCCAAAAAAACTCGGCTTTCAAACCTTTCGGGTATCTCTTTGGAAGAATTTTGTCCTCAAGCGACATATTCCGCAGGATTGCTGCATGGGCCTCATCCCTTTCTTCCATCAGTTTCGCGGCCGGCACCTTGGCACGGTCCGTTTGATTGAGCCTTCAAGAGCAGATTATCCTCTGGGCGAGTAATAATTCTTTCGTATACTAAATAACTGCCGCGACCGTACTTGTCAAGAAAAAAGATTAATGATGTGTAACCCTTCACTTACGCGGGGGAGAAGACCGCTCCCAACGATGTCACCGGAGCTGCTCATACGAATTCGCAATCAAAGAAGCAAAATCGGAGAAACCCTTCTTATTAATAAGGTTCGATTTCTTGTTTTCTCGAGAAGAAGTTGGATTGCGATCGATGTAACTTACTGCTTCTATGAAAGAAATCGGACGAAGTTTGGTTGCGGCCGCAGGCCGCGTCCTGTAAGAAGTGTTTCCCCGAACCCCATCCCAAGAACTTCTGGCATTTTGCCTGAATCCTCTTTTTTCCTTAGAAAAAATAAGGATTCAGGCAAGTGTCAAAAGTTTTTTGGAGGGTTTGGGGAACCCTTTTACAAAAGAGGTTCCCCAGATCTTACTGCTTTGAAAGCGCATTGGTATCATATTGTTCGAATACTGGATTGAAGAACTTGAACAGGAAGCTCTGACTACTGTCAAAAGAACAGGATCTACTGATGCCGACGATTTAGGCGCTGCATTGGTCCTGTCCGGCTCAGGGGCCGTATTCATAGTAGCCAAGCTCAGTAGGGAAGGGGTTTTGTGATCGCTGTTCGCATTAGGAAAAGAAAGAATCGGCCATGGAGGCATGCATGTCGATTCACATTAACAAGAAAAGGCTTCTCATCCCCATAGCATTAGCATTAGTCTCGGTGGGGGCGTGGTGGCAGACCAGCCGATCGGTCACCCCGAGAGAATCCACGTGGGACGACGTTACCGAAGAAGCAAAAAGCGGTGGGTACAGACTGATAAGCGGGAATGAGCTTGAGCAGCTCTACGAGAAACGCTCCGGAAAAACTCTGCTTGTGGATACCCGCCAGGAATGGGAATTCGCCGCGGGTCACATCAAGACCGCCGTGAATTTCCCGATAGAGCCCGTCCGATGGTCCGCATGGTGGAAAAAAGCCGATCTCGCGCCGATTCTCGGACCTGACAAGGATCGAGTAGTTATATTTTATTGAGCGGGTCTCGCTTGAGTCCGCAGTGACTCGGCCGCCCGTGTGGTAGTTCAACTCGGGTACAAAAATGTTTATCGCTATCCCAAAGGATTTCCTGAATGGGCGGCTGCCGGTCTCCCTGTTGAGACCAGCCCCGAAGGCTTCGAATCGACTCGCAAGCCTGAGGCCGGCGGTCAGCTTTACGGGTGAGCCATGATTTGGACATTATTAGGAGTTTTCGCTGGTGGCTTGGCTTTGAACCTGACGCCGTGCGTATATCCTCTCATTCCTGTTACGGTCTCGTTTTTTGCTGGGAGGTCCGGTCAGAGCCGAGGTAAGCTCGCAATTCACGGAATGCTCTATGTTGGCGGGCTGGCGTTGACAAATTCCTTGCTGGGGGTCACGGCAGCGCTCACAGGGAGTCTCATGGGCGACGCCCTCCGCCACCCCTTAACACTGATTGTTGTTGCGGCCGCGCTTGTCTTTTTCGCCGCGAGCCTTTTCGGGTTTTGGGAACTTAGGCTGCCTACGAGTCTGACAGGAGCAGCGTCCAAGTCACATACCGGATATTTCGGAAGCTTCTTTATGGGTTTGACGCTTGGTGTTGTAGCTGCGCCTTGTCTTGGTCCGTTTGTCCTTGGATTGCTCACCTGGGTTGCTAGCGTGGGTAGCGTATGGATCGGGTTCCTGGTCTTTTTCACCTTGAGCATGGGATTGGGCTTGCCACTTTTCCTGCTGGCCATGTTTTCAGGGAGCCTGGAACAGCTCCCAGGGTCTGGCGAGTGGATGCTGTGGGTGCGCAAGTTGATGGGCTGGGTTTTGATGGGGATGGCGGTCTTCTTTCTGCAACCTCTGCTTCCCTCGTGGCTCGGTGTGGCTTCCTTGGCATCAGTATCCCTGGCAGCCGGTTTGCACCTCGGATGGCTTGACCTTACGAGGAGCAGGTCCAGGGCATTCCGTTTTCTCAAGACAGCAGTTGGAGCCGCAGGGTTAGTGATCTGCCTATATCTCATAAGCCCCTTGATAATAGCTGGAGGCCCAGGGATTTCCTGGAAGCCGTATTCTTCTCAAGTTATTGAAGAGGCTCGGAAACTCGGGAAACCCGTAATTATAGATTTTTCGGCTGATTGGTGCTTGCCTTGTCGCGAGATGGAGCACGTCACTTTCCGAGATCCCGAGATCATCAAGCAAACGGAGGGCTTCATAATGGTCAAAGCGGACCTCACCACAAAAGCTGATCCCGCGCTCGAACGCCTGGTGAGGGAATATTCCATTAAAGGCGTCCCCACTGTGATTTTCTTGGACGGCAACGGCAAAGAACTACCTGAATTGCGAGTAGGGCAGTTTATCCCTGCAGATCAACTCTTGGGCCGGATGACCAAGGTCGGGCAATTGCGAGCTTTCGGATCTCAGGACTGACGGGCTTTCAAATGAGGAATGTGGTCGCTGTGGCAGACTTGAAGTCTCCTTCACTTCGAGCGACGCAAGACCGTCTCACCTTGGTTCAGAAGAACCCCTGCTTGCCCAAGAAGCGCCAGTTTGAATACGAAGTCCTATAAAACGTTGGCGTGACATGCAAGATGCCGGCCCTACCGATACCAGTTCGCATTGAAAAAAGGAAGAACCGGGGAGGCACTTCTTGTAAGAAGTTCCTCCCCGAACCCCACCTCAAGAACTTTTATCACTCGCCGGGGTGACGGTGTTGTAATTGGCTAAGTAGCTGAAATAACGTGAGCCCATTCTTTAAGTTAGCGCCTATGGGGTTTGGGGAGAAAGTCTTTACTAAAGAGGGTCCCCAATCTTACTTCTTTGAAAGCGCATTAGTATGAGCGAACCTTCTTTGATTGAGGGTTAGTGTGGCTTCATTTTCCTTCATAGGATGCAGAATGTCTGCCGGTTGCGGCAAGTGCTTGAGGCGATTGCTGATGCCAACTCCATTGGCGAGAGACACCTCAACGAAGAACGAAAGCATCCGTAGAACTACTTTCTTACGGCCTCTGCAATCCTCTTTCCCAGGAGAACGCATTCTTCCAGGTCCTCTTTACCTGGGACATACGTGATGCCCAGTCCAGGTTCAAGAATTTCTATGCCGCTTGCTCTCATTTCTCCGTTAATGGCTTCAATGGCTTCTCCGCCCCACCCGTAAGACCCGAACGCCACCCCTTTCTTCTTTAGAGGATGAAGGCCTTTGATGTAGTACAATAGCTGCGCCACCGAAGGGAACATCCCCTCATTGATCGTTGGTGAGCCTATTACAAGGGCCTTTGCAGTGAGAATCTCCCCGAGTACATCGCTGTAGTGGTTCTTGCGCAAATGGATGAGCTTGTGCTCGACTTGGGCGCTGTTGAGGCCTTCTGAAATGGCCCTTGCCATCGCTTCAGTGCTCCCCCACATGGTATCGTAAATGACCAGCACTCGGTCCCGGGCGACACCTGTGCTCCACTCCACATACGAACTGATAATTTTGTTGATATGAGAGCGCCATATGATCCCGTGACTCGGTGCGATCATCTCGATCTTGAGTCCCATTTTTTCCACTTTTTTCAGAAGAGGCGGAATTAAGGGAGCCAGCGGCATGAGGATGTTTGCAAAATACTTTGCAGCTTCCTCCATGATGGCCTCAATGCGGCCGTCTTCGTCGTCGAAGCGGTGAAAGCTTGCATAATGTTGCCCGAAGCCGTCGTTGGGCAGCAAGACGCTGTCCTCTTTCAGATAGGTAAACATACTGTCCGGCCAGTGGAGCATATAAGCTTCGATGAATTGAAGTGTCTTGTCCCCAAGTGAAATCTCGGCACCGGTTTTCACCTTGTGTACCGGCCAGTCATATCGGAAGTGCCTCGGTAACCCTTTGCTTCCGTGGTCCGTGGCGACGATCTGAGCGTTTGGAGCCAGCTCCTTGAACAACGGAACAGAACCTGAATGATCCATTTCCAGGTGATTCAGCACCAGATAATCGATCTTTGCCGGGTCTTGAACTGATCTTATCCTGGAGATCATCTCGGGGAAAAAACCGGCTTTCACCGTGTCAATTAGGGCCGTCTTCTCGCCTTTTACAAGATATGCATTGTAGGTGGTGCCACGATTGGTAGTGTATCCGTGAAACTCCCGGATGTCCCAGTCAATTGCCCCGACCCAAAAGATGTCGTCTCGTAATTCCGCAGCTTCGAACATGCTGTTCCCCCTGAAGCCAGCCACTCTCTGTGATGGCGGTTGGACTCCGCGCCCGCGGTGTTACTCCTGTGAAAGCGGAATGGTATCAAGGAACAACCGGAAGCTATTGATTTCCAGAAATGCCCCCAGTTGTTGCAGGTCATTGAATTTCCATGAATCTCTTTTCATCTACCCCACAGTACGGGCATTTTTTGGGGGCCTTTCCCCGTACCGTGTGTCCGCACACAGGACAAACATAGAAATGCGAGCTTGCGTTTGTGCTCTCTTCCTCAACGGCCTTTTTGAAGAGCTTGGCATGAACCATTTCAATGGACATCGCATACTCGAGACTGTGCCTGGCCTCAATGTTATTGTCTTCGACCGCGTCCTTAACCATGGCGGGGTACATCTCCTTGAACTCGAAGGATTCGCCCTGGATGGCCGTTTCGACATTGTCTTGGGTGGCTTTGACTTCCCCCAGGACCCTCAAATGAGAGAGAGCGTGAACAATCTCAGCCCTGGCCGCAGCCCTGAAAAGCCTTGCCGCGCCTGGATACCCTTCCGCATCCGCCTTCTCAGCGAAAGCCACGTAACGAATACTGGCCTGACACTCGCCAGCAAACGCTTCCTTTAGGTTTTCCTCCGTCTTGCTCATATAAACTCCTTTCCCGAACTGTTACTTGAGAAGATTTGGCTGCTCATGCCACTGCGATATTTGGACAAAAGAAGAAAACGGACTCAAGATGGCCGCTCTCACTAGACCTAATGCGAATTTTGTCGGATGCAAGCACCTGGATGGCCCAAGCTAGTCACCACTTCCCCCTTTACTAAAGAGAGGAACATGCCGGTAAGTTTGCGCATATGTTCAAGAAGGCTACTCGATAAAGAAGCTTTCCAGCCCAAAGCATTTTTCAGGACATGCCCGTTCGCAGCGACGACAGGCTACTCCGTTGCACAGGGATTGATCGAGTATGATGGTAGGCTGATCAGTCCCTTCCATCACCGTCAAGGCTTTCTCCGGGCATGCGTTGACGCACTCCAGGCACATCAAGCATTCATCAAATTGTACTTCAACACGCTTCCCCACATCCGAAATGGTGGTCAGGCCGAGCGTCCCAAGATCGTCAATGTCCCTTTTGACTGTCCGAATAACTTCCGGTGTCCCCTCTATGGTCAGCAACTCCGGAAAACCGTATCTTTTAAGGAACTTCTGATACTGCGAG
>JACRDE010000329.1 GCA_016212935.1 Desulfomonile tiedjei
AGGCGCAATGATGAGGCTATTCACGCGGACAATTTGGTGATCTTGAATTCTGCGTGAATCAAGAAATCGGGTCTGCACGTTTTTTTCCATTGCCAAAAGTTCTTTTCGATCTATGGATCCGCCATCCCGTTATTCCTGTATGCTGTCCGATCTTGAGTTTCACAGGAAATCGGACTATAATGTTGACATTATTTCATTATGAGGTTGCGCAGAATGGTTCAGCAATTGGCGGTATATTTCACTTACATTATCGAACAGCTGGGTTACTGGGGAGCAGGATTCTTGATGGCACTGGAGAGCATGGTCGCTCCTGTTCCAAGTGAGCTTGTGATGCCGTTCGTGGGCTTCCTGGCTGCAGAAGGAAAATTCAGCATCGAGATGTCGATTTTCGCTACATCTGTGGGGTCGATCGTGGGCTCTTTGCTCTCTTACTATATGGGCTACTTGGGCGGACGACCGATTGTTCTAAAGGTGGGGAGATACCTGTTGCTGAATAGAGAGCACCTGGAATGGACCGAAAAGTGGTTTGAAAAACACGGTTCCTGGACCATTCTTGCAAGTCGTTTTATTCCGGTAGTAAGGCATCTTATCTCCATACCCGCTGGTCTGGGAAAGATGAGGATTGTTCCCTTTTGTGTTTACACGTTGATTGGGGCCACAGCATGGAACACATTCCTGCTGGTGTGCGGATACAAATTGCGCCAGAACTGGACGCTGGTTCAGCAATATTCCCATGAACTGGACATGGTAGTGGCGATCTGCCTGGCAATAGCCGCAGTATGGTTTGTCGTGCTTCACATCCGCCGATCGAAGGTAGCGGTTGCCGCAAATCCCGATTGACACAAGGGGGAGGCCGCATGTGGGTGGCTTCTTCTGTAGATTTTTCGAGACAACTGTGAGGCAAGTGTGCCCCATGATTTATGCTAACCCTCAATCAAAGAAGTAAAATCGGGGAAACCCTTCTTGTAAGAAGTGTTTCCCCGAACCCCATCCCAAGAATTTCTAGCATTTGTCTGCAACCTCATTTTCCGCTGGAAAATGAGGTTGCAGAGCAGTGCTAAAAGTTTCTTGGAACGGCCTGCGGAACCTTCTTTACAAAGCAGGTCGCCCAAATTCTTACTGCTTTGAACGAGCATTGGTATTAGGTCTTTGATGCCTGCACAGCAGAGGCAAAGACTGTCAAATTGCGATTCGATGGCAGAAACGGAAGTTTCCTTCTAATTGCCCGCGCGTTCCTGATACCCGGATAGTCCTGATACCGATTTGCCACGGAGTGAGCAACCCGAACGGCGAATCGGCGTGCTTTATTGGCTGCGAATAGCAGGGCCTTGTTCGGCATTGGAAGCCTCCTGTAAACGGCAACTCAGAGTTTTGACTGCTTGACTGATTATTGGGATGCCTACATGAGTTGTCTACGTTCTTGATCATGCAGCAGAAGCTGGATATAATTATCTCGCTAAGTTGCCACTGGAATTTTCCGAGCGTTGATTCAGATTCAGAAACCCGATGTCCTAAGGATAAAGACTGCGGGTGAGTCATGGAAAACATTCGAACTGATCGTGGCCGGCGGGCGAGATTTATCGAAACCGATGCATCTTCGCTTTTTCCAAGAAAGCAGCCTGGAAATGGCAAGAACTGGCAGGAAGCCCAAGAGTTTTCTCTCAGAATTCTGAACACGCTTAATCAGCGCTTCACCGGACCGGCGACGCTTCGTGAAATACTGGGGGAAATCAGGGAATTTACCGGGCTCGAAGCAGTGGGGATCCGTCTGAGAAGCGGAGAAGACTACCCGTATTACGCCACAATCGGGTTCCCGGACGATTTCATTGCCGCCGAGAATTCACTCTGCTCACGAGACTCCAATGGGGAATTAGTTCGAGACTTTTCAGGAAATGCCGCCCTCAAGTGCATGTGCGGACACATAATACGAGGCCGCTTCGATCCGTCGCAGCCGTTCTTTTCAGACGGTGGAAGCTTCTGGACGAACAGAGCTTCACAGTCGGTGACCCCGGATTCAAAAATAGAAAGAAAAGACGGAGCCAAGAATCTGTGCGTATGGAAAGGCTTCGAGTCGGTTTTGCTTGTTCCGCTCAAATCCGGGAATGAGACCGTGGGCCTGCTGCAGTTGAGCGATTCAATGGTAGATCGCTTTACACTGGAGATGGTACAGCTCTTTGAACTGATCGCCACAGGCATCGGAATGGCGTTGTCAAGAAACGCCGCTCAAGAGGCATTGGTCCAAGCCAAAGATCGATTTGCCGCTGAAGTCGCTGAACGCACCAGAGAATTGATCGAATCGAACCGGCAGCTGAAGCAGGAGATAGCAGAAAGACAAGCAGCAGAAGAACGATTGATTCTGGCGCAGGATGGATTGGAAAGACGAATAGAGCATCGCACTGCGGAGCTCATGGCCTCAAATGAAACACTGGTCCTGGAGATTAACGAACATAAACTCACCACAGAAGCCCTTCGTGAAAGCGAAGAGAGATTCAGGACAATTTACGAAGAGTCTCCCATCGGAATCGAACTCTTCGACTCGGACGGCCAATTAATTGGAGCGAATAGAGCTTGTCTGGAGATCTTCGGCGTGACCGATGTCTCGGATGTTCTGGGATTCAATTTGTTCGACGATCGCAACGTGCCTGATGGACAGAAAGCGAAGTTGAGTAACGGTGAGACCGTACGCTACGAGATCTGCTTTGATTTCGCAGAGGCGGTCCGTAAAGGCTTGTACAAAACATACAAGTCTGAAGGCCGGATTTTCCTGGACGTGTTGATCAGTCCTTTGGGAATCCATGAACACAAACTGAAAGGTTATCTGGTCCAAGTTCAGGACGTGACCGAACAGAAACGCGCCGAGGAAGCGCTCCGCATGAGCGAGGCGAGATTCCGTGAGATTTACGAGAACGCGCCCGTTATGATCCACTCGATTAATCCGGAAGGGACAATCCTCAACGTAAACAGGAAATGGCTTGAAGAATTGGGTTATTCCCGCGAGGAAGCGATCGGCCGGCCAGTGGATTTCATAATGACGCCGGAATCAGCCTGGCATGCATTCCAGGAAGTACTACCGGAATTCTGGAATCAAGGGAAAATCTCCGATGTGTCGTATCAATACGTGACCAAACAACAAAATGTCATGGACATCCTGCTTGATTCCAGAGTAATTCACGATCCCGTATGGGGCGATATAAGCCTGTCAGTCATACGCGACGTGACAGATCACAAACGCGCGGAAGAAGAACTGCTGAGGAGCGAGCAGCGGTTCCGGGCAGTTTTCGAGAGCGCCAGAGACTGCATATACGTAAAAGACCAATCCCTTAGATACACCCATGCCAACCCCGCGATGGAAAAACTTATGGGGATAAGGGCGGACAGATTCCTTGGAATGAGAGATGAAGACCTTTACGGCGAAGAGGGGGGCAAACATCTCCGAGAGGTTGACCTGCGCGTATTGCAGGGACAATCCATTGAAGAAGAGCATTCAAGGCCGATCCACGGAGTTCAGTTCGTCTTTCACGACATAAAGGTCCCACTTCTCAACAGCGAAGGGGAAATCATAGGCATTTGCGGCGTGTCTCGGAATGTTACCGAACGCAAGAAAATTCAGCCTGAGGCCCGCACAATTGCCCAGGAATACCCTTCCGTGTCAATGCAGGCTGCTCTCAGCAAGGCCCATTACGCGGCCGCAACGGACAGCATAGTCTTGCTCCTGGGGGAAAGCGGCAGTGGAAAGGACTATCTCGCCCGGGTGATACACGCGAATTCAAAACGTTCGAATGGCCCCTTTTTCGGGATAAACTGCGCTGCGATTCCTCCGGAACTGGCTGAATCTGAGCTCTTCGGCCACGAGGCCGGCGCTTTCACCGGCGCACGAGGCCGCAAACGCGGTCTTCTGGAATTGGCAGAAGGAGGGACTCTGCTGCTCAACGAGATAGGCGAGCTTCCCCTGTACCTGCAATCAAAGCTGCTCACCTTCCTCGACAGCAAAAGCCTGCTCAGGGTCGGCGGAGAAAAACAAATCCAGGTGAATGCCCGGCTCATCGCAGCCACTCACAGGAACCTGGAAAAAGAAGTGGATGCCGGCAGGTTCCTCAAGCCGCTGTTCTACAGGCTGAACGTTTTTGCGATCGAAGTCCCGCCGCTACGCGAAAGAAGTGAGGACATCCCCATCCTAATGGAAGAGATCATGTCCCAGCTAGCCTCCGAAATGCAGCTCACAGAAGTTCCCCCTGTAGACTCCTCTGCTCTCGTAGCCCTGTGCAACTACCATTGGCCCGGCAATGTTCGCGAATTCAGGAACGTCCTGGAGCGGGCGCTAATCCTTTCAGATATGTCCAGGTTGAAGTTGGGGCTGCCGAACGGCGATTACAATTCCCAAGGTTGGACCTATAACGTCAAATTCCCCGAGGGCCGAACGCTGGAGGAAATCACGGACGAGATCACCGAGTCTCTTTGCTTTGAGGCTTTGCGCCGTTCACGCGGGAACAAGAAATTGGCTGCTCAGCTTTTGGGAATATCACGGTTTTCTTTGTACAGACATTTGCGGGACAGCGAGCCAAGTGCGAAATTGTGACATTTGCCGCACAGCGTGCGAAATTGTGACATCGGGCTGAAATTGCAACGTGCTAATTTGACGAGGTTTGTTCTGTTTGAGGCGATTATGTGCGCAAATTTCCATTCCTGGCCCAAAACCCGGGGTCGTTCGGCGTTCTTCTGTTATATCTAACTAGCTGAAATGTCACATGCTTGTGACGACTGGCGGTGGCAAGAGAGTTGGCCCGGTTTGTGCTACAAGGAAGACGGGTAACTTCAACAATCACTGTCAAATTCAAATGATTGCAGGAGAGGTCGTATCCAAAGGTGTCAAGGGGGGCACAGACAAGGAAACGGTGATGCTATGGTCCCTGGAAACTCCAAATTCGACAATATCACCGAAAGAGTCATTGAGAAAAGAATCGATGAGCTTATTGAAGCCGGGTGGGATGTTCTGTACAGCGATTTTGACGTTCGAGCGTTCGACCAGTGGAAGAAACGCGCTTTCTCTTGCCTGACCGTGCTCTTGGGCCCTGATCACACGTACACTAAGTCGTTTGGCAATTATGTGGACGCAGCGGAAGAAATAAGCCTCCTTGTGGGGGGCGGCATACTCACGGCGGCAAAAGAACAGATGACCAACACCGGTTCACGAACCAATAGCTAGAAGTCCCTTGCGTGATCCACCCGCACCGGCACACCTCCGAGGCAGTGTCCGGCGGGTATGCAACTATGAACGTTGACATGTATCTGCGATGCAACGAGCGTTGCTGAATCAGATACGGCAATCAGTATAGTGGGAGTTAGGTTCCTTGGTGCTCTGCGATTCCGGTCAATACCGGAGCGCAAGCTGAAAAATGATGTCGTTGACCTCCGTTTCTGGTAGGGCTCTGAAATGTGGCCCAGTTGAGCGGTTCGCAGAGGAGGAGACCTAGAAGAAACGGTGACCTATGCGATCCCCAAGTACTACTCGCCTTGAGGCGCGCTGGTATAAAGGGTGGACCTCTTGCGTGTGGCCGTGAATCAGGCAGCTGTGAAATCTGCATTAATACCAATGCGCTTTTAAAGCAGTAATATCTGGGGAACCTTTTTTGAAAAAAAGGTTCCCCAGACCCCTCCAAAAAACTTTTAACACTTGCCTGAACCCTCTTTTTTCCTTGAAAAAAAAGTTCAGGCAAATGCTGGAAGTTCTTGGGATGGGGTTCGGGGAAACACTTCTTACAAGAAGGGTTTCTCCGATTTCCATTCTTTTATTGCGAATTCGTATAACAATGGGGCCTGGAGATATGGCGACCGTAACAGAGAAAGGGGAAAGCCATGATTATTCAGGAAGCCGAGCTGTTCAGGGGAATCGATGAACAGGCCATGAACGAAATCGCAAAGATCATGGTCCTGGAAATTTTCGAAAAAGGGACAGTCTTGTTTACACCGCAGCGCCGGGCGGATGATTTCTTCATTCTATGGGAAGGAAGAGTGCGGCTGGCAATGGGAGACGAGGCGCAACTCGACTATATTGTCAGCAAGAGAGGCGAAGTCTTCGGGTGGTCGGGTCTTGTGGACCGAGAGTTTTACTATGCGCACGCGGAGTGCGTGGAACCGTCCAGGGTTTACAAGATCCACAAAGAGACAATTAATGCGATCTTCGAAAAACATCCAGCCAGCGGAATGGTTTTCTACAAACGTCTGGCCGGAGCAGTGGTGCAGAGGCTGGTTTACGGTTACGAAACATTGCTCCGCGAAGGCAGACCTTGGGAAGTGACTTCCTTCGGCACACGTCAAGTGATGGCAGGGGCCGAGGACTAGCACTCTATGGCCACAGTTAGGGCTCTGTCACTATGGGTAGCCCGTCTTCCGGCTTCGGAGCTGGAAGTGCGGGCTGAATTTCTTGGGGTGCCCGTGAGCCTGCCTATTTCCATACCCTGGGAATGAGAAACGGGGAATTCCTCTGGTATTCCTAGTATTCTTCGCCGAATCTCAGCCGTAATTCTTTTTCTTCCATGAACTTGTGGTACAAGCTTCCGATAATCAATCCCAGCAAAAACATCGTCAGCCAGGTCTCATACGAACTTCCATGGTGGAAAGCGCCACAACGAAACATGAAAACGTCTCAGTAGCCGGTCCCCGTCAAGTGCTTTTCATAGGAATTCGCTTTCAAATCAGTGAGATTGGGGAAGCCTTCCTTGGCAAAGAAGGTTTTCCCAGACCCCTTCGAATAAACTCTAACACCGGTCGGAATCCACATTTCTCAGCGAGAAATATGGATTCCGGCGAATGCTAGAAGTTCTTGAAGTGGGGCTCGGGGAGGAACTTCTTTCAAGAAGGTCTTCCCCGATTCTTCCTTGTTTGAATGCGAACTGGTATGGGCCTATGCCCACGAGATCAACTCACCTCGTGAAGCAGGGTGCCGTCCGGACCGACTAGCCGTATTTTCAACGGCATTCGACCGATTGCGTGAGTGGAACAGCTCAAGCACGGATCAAACGCCCTTATGAGAGCTTCCACTCGGTTCAAAGCTCCGTCCGAGATCTTATCGCCGTTAACGAAACGTCTGGCTACCTGCAAAATCCCTCGATTCATGGCAAGATTGTTGTGTCCGGTTGCCACAATCAGGTTCGCCCAAGTCATCAGTCCCTGTTCGTCTACCTTGTAGTGATGTATGAGTGTGCCACGCGGAGCCTCTACCACTCCGACTCCCTCGAAATGATTCGGCTGCGCGAAAGCGCG
>JACRDE010000327.1 GCA_016212935.1 Desulfomonile tiedjei
AGCATGGTTCCCAAGAAGTCTCTTCACTACGGTCGTCCGGCCACCACACCTATCCTGATTGCTATGGCGTCAATCAGAGGTAGCCTGGAGAGAATGGCGTCTAGGGGTGACAAAAGTCTTACCATCCCTCGACTCGCCATGTTGGGCACAAAAGAGAACAGCTCGAGGCACTCGATTGAGAATCCCGCTTCGGTCAGCAACTTCCGCATGTTCGGGCGGTTGCAATCCTTGACCACCTTGTACCACTCCCGCATTTCGTTGAGGTTTGTGATTTCGCTCCATTTAAAGGCAGGGCAATGGCCGTTCATGTCTATAATGATCAAGCGTCCGGACCTGCTCAACAACCTTTTATAGTTTTCCAGTGCTTTTCGCTTGTCCACGTAGTAGCTGAACGAGTTGATGCCAACGATAGCGTCCAACCCTTCCTTGATGATTTCGTTGCCCAATGTGGCGGCTGGGTCCAGGCAATCACCGACGTAATAATCGGCATTTGGACAGCGATTCCTGGCCTGTTGAATCATTTTGGGACTGATATCCATGGCAACCACTTGCAGACCGCGCCTGCAAAACCATTCTGTGTACAGCCCGGTGCCGCAGCCCAATTCCAGAATCCTCCCTTTTGTAGGAACGTGACGGTCCAAGAACGGCTCGTAATATTTTCTCCAATTATAACGTTGTCCTTCGAGGGCTATCCCGTGTTTTACGTCGTAGATCTCGGCCACGTTGTCGTAGTATGCCCTTATAAGTTCTTTGTTTTCCACAGAAAATCCCTCGCTATTAGTCAGCTTGCGTTAATACGGAGAGCCCTTTCGGATCGCTGGTAATGGTAGTCCCGATAGAAGTCTCTCGTTAGGGGCGTCTGCGTTGTCGCCGCCATCGAAGATAGCTCAATGTCGCTTCTCCAGTCAATCCAATCCTCTGACCTCAACCCGGTGCGGGGCCGATATGCGAACGCTCCTGCGGGAAAAGAACCCCTTTGAAGAGCAGCGCTCGTGTGCTATTGTTCAGCGGTCCAGCGCACGTTCGAATGAACGCCTGTCATTGCCCGTGAACTTGTGCAGAATTCTCATGTTCCGCGTAAGAAATCGGTTGGGCAGTCAAACCGTTGGGCAGCGACCGATAATCTTGGTGGTGGCTCGGGCTGGTCGTAGATTTGCCTCAGGATACCGGAATTTGGGCTTTGCCGAATCGATACTTGGAAAACGTGGCATTTGGATTGTTCGCATCGGCTTCTGGACTACTGGAATACTTGCAGGTGCCGTGCTCACATACACTACTCGTTTCTTCTTAAATACGGACGGCGTCAATTACATAGAATTGGGGGAGGCATTCAACGTTCGAGGATGGCCTGGCTTGGTCAATCTCACAACAAGTCCAGCATACGCTTTCCTCCTTGGATCGGTTCAGGAACTACTCCACACCAACCCCACCAATGAATTGACCCAACTCAAGGTAGTCAACTTTGTGGGTCTTCTTCTTGCCATGGTCGGATGCGAGATGTTCGTGTGGCAGGTGCAGAGACATATGGATCAAGCAGAGCAAAACGGGGAGCTTTTATTGCACCGCCCTGTAATGCTGCTTCTCATTTATGGTACATTTCTTGTCGCCGCACTTGTCTGGGTTAAGGTGCGAACGATTGCTCCTGAACTTTTTGTATTTGCGCTCGTTCTTGCGGCTATGACCGTCATTTTACGAATTCGTCAAGCCCCGGCGGAACATTGCACCAGTTGGCTGCTTGGGGTCACGATGGGTATCGGATATCTGACAAAGTCCTTCTTCTTACCTTTTTCAGCAGTCTTTTTGTTCCTGGCCGGTCTGTGCGCAGGATCGCTGAAAAAAGCAATATTCACCATCTCTGTCGGTATTTCGGTAATGCTGCTTATAGGCGCTCCGCTCATGTTCGGCTTGACGAACAAGATTGGACGCTTTTCGTACGGCGAAGCAGGTAATTTCAACTATGCCAAACTCGTTTCCGGCCGAGGGGTTCCGATTCATCCGCCGACGAAGTTGAACCTGGAACCTAAAGTCCTTTATTTCAAGGACGGCCCGGGAGGCACGTTTCCGGGGGGTTTTGATCTTGCATACTGGTCACTGGGCGTGTACCCCGTTTTCGAGTTGGACACCCAGTTGACCGTGCTTGCTCGCAACGTCTTGAGGCTCTTTTCGCAGGACCCGTGGTTCTTTTTCTTCGTTGCAATATGGTTTGTCTCTCAATCGCTGCTGGGGTCGCTGCGAATCGGACGCGTTCTCCCTCCTTCCCTGATGACAATCCTCGCCGTGCCGGCGCTCGCCGGAATCGGCCTGTTCTGCCTGGTAGAAATGGAGATCCGCTACTGTGCTCCGTTTGTTTTTCTCGGTTTGGTGGCACTCTTCGCGTGCCCTCGGTACAGGCCTGATAGTAAAAGCGTGCCGAGGTACGCGGTGATCGGCTCCTTGGGCCTAGCGGCAGTTATGATCGCGCAACTTGGGTTAACAGTTGTTGACGAGAGCATTCGAGGGTTGTATTCAACAGACACGAAGCTGTCATACCAGGACAGGTTTCTGGAACAGGTGCGTGTGAAGGACTTTCTCAAGAAAAGCGGTCTCAAGACGGGAGACTACACCGCTGTCGTGGGAAGTCCGCACCACTACTGGGCGAGAATGGCCGGGGTGAGAATTATGGCCGAAATCCCGGATGTGCATGGTTTTCTGTCAACCGACCAGTCTCGACGGAGAACTGCCCTGAAGTCGCTCGCTGAAGTCGATGTTAAGATTGTAGTGGGCAAATTCTCCGGGTTCGGAACCATCGAAAAAGAAGGCTGGATTCCTGTTCCCGGGACGCAAGACTACTTCGTGCTGCCATTGCGGGCAGACCTCACTTCAGGGTGAATCCGAGGAGGAGTTTGATTTGATCGCAGACGATGTACGTTTGGGCAAGAACGTTGTGATTTTTCATCCGGATCTGGTAAACCTTTACGGATGTGAGATCGGCGACGGTTGCAAGATCGGAGCCTTCGTGGAAATCCGGAAAGAGGTAAAGATCGGATGTAACGTCAAAATTCAAGCATTTGCTTTCATTCCGGAAGGAATCGTTCTCGAGGATGGTGTGTTCATCGGTCCCCATGTTGTTTTCACTAACGACAAGTATCCGAGAGCTTTGAATTTCGAGGGCAAGCTCATGGAAGAACAGGATTGGGAGAGAATGACAACTCTCGTGAAGAAGGGGGCCAGTATCGGGGCTAACTCAACCATCCTCTGCGGAATCACCATCGGCGAATATGCCATGGTGGGGGCGGGGTCAGTCGTAACAGAGGATGTTCCCGCTCGTAAGCTCGTATCCGGTGTGCCTGCGCGTATTCAGGGCGACGTTTTCGACCTGAATGGAACCTAGTACACGGAGAACACGCCGCTATCACGTTTCGGGAGATGAGATATTGCTTAATGTCGGATTGTTCGGTTATGGATACTGGGGCCCAAACCTTGTTCGCAATTTTAATCGAGGGGGCAGATCCAGGATAAAGGTGGTGTGCGACCTCAATACGGATCGTCTTAAGAGACTGGTTGAAGATTATCCTTCCGTTGAGGGTACGAACTCTGTCGACCGGATCATCAATGATCCGTCCATAGACGCTGTGGCAATTGCTACTCCGGTCTCGACACACTGCGATCTTGCGATGAGGGCCCTGCGTGCCGGCAAGCACGTTCTTGTGGAAAAACCCATTGCAACAACAACTTCGGAAGCTCTTAGGATGACGGATGAGGCTGACCGACAAAAGCGTGTCTTGCTGGTAGATCACACGTTTGTCTACACTGGTGCTGTTAGAAAGATCAAGGAGGCCGTGGATAGTGGCGCTCTAGGCGAGATCTATTACTACGATTCCGTTCGTGTCAATCTCGGCCTCTTTCAAAAGGACGTCGACGTGCTTTACGACCTGGCCGTCCATGACTTGTCAATTCTTGAATATGTGTTGCCCAACAAACCCTGTGCGGTGTCAGCGACAGGAATGGCAAGCTTCTCTGGCGGCCCCGAAAACGTGGCATATTTGACCCTGTTTTTCGACAACCGCTGTATAGCCCACATGCACGTGAACTGGCTGGCGCCTGTGAAGATACGCAGGACTCTGCTCGGTGGCAGCAGTAAAATGATCGTGTACGATGATTTGGAGCCCAGCGAAAAGGTAAAAATCTACGACAAGGGCGTCGATGTCGGGGACGATCCCGACGGGTTGTACAAAATCAAAGTAAGCTATCGCACCGGCGATATGTGGGCTCCCAAGGTGGACACCACCGAGGCATTGCAAACACTTGTTTCCCATTTCATTGATTGTGCGGAAAACGGTGCCTCCCCGATCACCGGCGGGCGCGAGGGCCTGTTCGTGGTTCGGATTCTGGAAGCTGCAGTTGAGTCCATGCGAGGGCGCGCCGTGACTGTGGAACTGCAACTCTAGAATGACTTGAGGTTTACGTTTCTCACTTACGGGGGTTGGATGCCCTCGCTTCGACAAGCTGAAAGGAATTGATTTGGTTCCGTTTCTGGACCTCAAAGCGCAATACAGGGTCATAGCGGACGAGATCCGCCAAGCCGTCGATCGGGTTCTGGAGAGCGGCAGATTTACGCTCGGACCCGAAGTGGAAGCCTTCGAGCAGGAATTCGCGGCCTATTGTGGGACCAAGCACGCCGTAGGCGTGAACTCGGGAACCAGCGCCCTGCATCTTGCTCTGCTCGCAGCCGGAGTCGCTCCCGGCCACGAGGTGATCACCGTCCCCATGACTTTTGTGGCCACAGTTGCCGCAATTGGATACGCTGGTGCGATTCCGGTGTTCGTGGACGTGGATCCGCAGTTCTACACTATGGACCCCGAGAAGATTGAATCGGCCATCACAGAGCGCACCAAGGCCATAGTACCCGTCCACCTGTACGGCCAGCCTGCAGAAATGGACCGAATAATTGAAATCGCAGCCAAACACAAAATCGCAGTTATTGAAGATGCTGCCCAGGCCCACGGCGCCGAATATCGGGGCAAACGAGTCGGCGCGCTGGGCGAATTGGGTGCCTTCAGCTTTTACCCCGGAAAAAACCTAGGAGCGTACGGCGAAGGCGGTATGGTGGTAACCAATGATGACAAACATGCGCGCACCGTTCGGATGCTCAGAGACTGGGGCACTGAGACGAAGTACTACCATGAGCTGAAAGGATTTAATTACAGGATGGACGCTATCCAGGGCGCTATCCTGCGCGTGAAGCTGCGGCACCTTGAGGACTGGATCCGGTCTCGTCGTATTCTTGCCGTCCGTTATGAGGAGCGGTTGGCTGCCACCAGTCTTGTGCTTCCCGCGGCAATGCCCGACGCCCGTCACGTCTACCATTTGTACGCTGTGAGGTCCCACCACCGTGAGTCTCTTCAGACTGCTCTGGCCGAAAATA
The DNA here is from genome assembly GCA_016212935.1 of Desulfomonile tiedjei. Classification (GTDB taxonomy): domain Bacteria; phylum Desulfobacterota; class Desulfomonilia; order Desulfomonilales; family Desulfomonilaceae; genus Desulfomonile; species Desulfomonile tiedjei_A. The sequence goes on from JACRDE010000327.1 coordinate 5,405, forward strand.
ATATCTACACCGGGCTCCATTATCCCGTTCCTGTACATCTGCAGAAAGCCTGGTCCGAGCTCCCTTACAAGAAGGGCGATTTCCCGGTTTCGGAACGTATAGCAAATGAAGAAATTTCTCTTCCGATGTTTCCTGAGATGTCTCAGGAACAGCTGGAAGATGTATGCGACGCATTGTGTGTATGGGCTTCGGGCGAGGAATGATAACGTTCCAGGATGAAGGACAGAGCCCATTGGGGCCTGCGGTTACCCGCTTAGCCAACAACACGAGTGATGACCTATCGTCAAGCTGGATCCTGCAGATTTCATTGCATGGGATTGAACGATGACATTACAACCACTCCCGAGCGTTTCCGTATGTTTCCCGGCGTACAATGAGGAAGAGACACTCGAAGGAATTCTCCGGAAGGCCCACCATTTGATGGCCGGTTCGGGAGTGGATTACGAGATCCTCGTGTGTAACGACGGCTCCACCGATCGTACCGGTCAGGTGGCAGAGGCCTGCGCGGCCGAACTTCCGAATTTCACCATATTTCACAATTTGCGGAACTGCGGGATACGCTACACCTTTGAGTTTCTGTACTCGAGAGCTCGGAAAGATTACGTGTTTCTCAACTCGACGGACGGGCAATGGGAAACCGCTTTAGTGTTGGACATGCTCCCTATGACAGCGGATTGGGACATAATAATCGCGAGCCGTTCGAACAAGCAATACGGGCTGGCGCGAGCACTGATCTCGAAATCGTTCAATCTCATTCCTAGGCTCCTGTTCGGAACGAAGACGTACGATGCCGGTGCGGTCAAGCTCGTGAAACGCGAAATAATAAATCGTTTCCGTCTGGTTTCCACGTCGCCCTTCAATGAAGCAGAGCGCTTGATCTATGCGACGAGGGCCGGATATCGTATTACCGAGCACCCGGTGCAGACCGCCACTCGCAAGACCGGCCGAGCGAGAGGCGTGAACGTTGGAGTGCTGGTCGGAGCCATTCTTGATGTGTTCCGAGTCTGGTGGGTGCTTGCTCGGCAGGGCTCCCCTCGAGCCTAGCACCGCCTCAAGGCCGAAGCCAAAATTCTTTCGGGATGAGCCTCCCCCGGTGCTTTAGATCACTGCAAATGCACTCAGCTATCATGTTGCACATCTCACCGCTGTAATGGACTGCATCCACATAAAGAGGCCTTTTCTTATCCCTCTGAATGTCCGCGCACCAAATGAAATTTTCACCCAGCGATCCCGCTTGCCTTTTGGCAGCCATCATCAGGTATCCCGGCTTCAGTAACGGGACCTCCTTGTCAAAGTCGTACCGGCCAAAGATATTGTACTCCTGGTCGTACTCATGAACCGGAACCGGTTGCCAAACGAAGATAGAGGTGACATTGAAAGCTCCCGCTATAGCAGTGGTTATCTTCTTGTTTGTGAGGTAGCGTTCGATCACCTTTGTCAGAATTTTGTCCGTGTCCTGCTCCTGATCGAGTCCTTTCAAATCCTTTCTCAGCTTGTGGCCACTGGTCCCCTCGGGCTCCACGGACAGCAGTACCCGCGTCACCGGTAGCTTCTCTAGAATGGTCTCCCAAAGAGACACGTTCCCTCTAGCCATCAGTTTTTTCAAATCACCTGTGTGTGCCGGTTCGCCGTCGGGCACGGCAAACTCGTTGAGGCCATCGATGAAAATGGCCACGTCAGGGACCTGCCCTTTGAGAATTAGTTTCTCGAACAGGGCACGCTCCTGGGGAGAAATGTACCCGCCGCGGCCGAAGTTGTAAACTGCCGCGGGAACCCCTGTCTCCTTTCGAATCAATTCCTGCAAATGTGAGGCTATGGTGCTGCGGTCATCGACACGGTAACCGAAGGTCGTCGAGCCTCCGAACACAAAGATGTTGAAAGCCTTGGGGTCAGGTGGCCACGGAGCTTGGTTTCGGCCGATCCTAAAACCATTGGGATCGACTTTCACGTACTTGTCGTCGACAGGTCGTTCCTTGAATTGCGTGTACGAATCGTATTCCTGGGAAACCTGTCTCGTTTCCCTGATTAATTGTTCGATCTCGCTTTTGTTCATGTCAGGATAAACTGCATCCAGCGAGTGATCGTATTTTCGGTGACTGTAGGGTGTTCCAGCTTCGGATGCCGTTTTCTTGCGTGAAGCAACCAAGTCCAAGTATCCGGCAGCCAGCAGATTGAGCAGAAAGAAAAGCAACAATGCGTTCACAACGATTACAGCGAAGGCAGTATAATAATTTGTAAGTCTAGAAAAAAGACTTCCCATATTTTTCATACGGTTCTCCGTAAAGCTCATATACACCCAAGACGGTCAGTGGCCATTGCGTCCATCTGGTGCCCGGCAGGACTGATGTGAAAGCCCTCGTAACCCGCAATTTTCCCGTGGGTTTGCTTGCGAATGCAAGAGGCACGACAAGGGGCCTTCGCCACAGGGCGTGGCCCACGTTGATCGAGGCAGCGCTCAGCCATTCCCAATACGACCGCCGTCTTTTCTTATATCAGATTCTGCTCTTCGGCTCCAATTCCGCATCGCAATTAGAGAGATCCGGGTCGAGTCTCCAGTCGTCATAGAAGGCCCCCACCTGCCAATTATCACTCTCACATCTTTCGAGCCGGACTTATATGCGGTGCTGGTTCAAATCCAGTCGCCCCGACCACGAAAGAGCGACCAAACCTTCGAGTTGACAAAGGAGGATTCGGCGGCTTTTCGTTTTCCGGACATTTGATCCATCCTGCATTCCGAAGCCAAGCACCAACACAGATGCGGGCCTGAACGCGTGCTGCCAAAATATCCGCATGCTTACCTGAAAGGCGATTTCATTCCTCTTCAGCGGAAATCTCCAACTGCAAGCTGGTGGCAGCTTCAGGAGTTTTTGATTTAGTGGTTGCCCATCACGCCTGGATCTAATATAATTAGATTTATCTAGCTCTCTTATAGTAATCTACAAACCAAACCCCAAGGTCATTTATATCCTTGCTTTCAGATGCTTACCGCTCTGATGCGACTGCGGAAGCCTCGTCACTCTCATGCCGATTGCAGTGTATCCGCGCCACATTTGGGCACCTTTGTGAAAGGAGACGTTTTTGATACGAACCGAGAAGCAGCGCCGCTGGTGGTTTGCTACCCACCCGGAATTTAGCTGGGGCCGCTTGGGAATAAGTACAGGCTCACTGGGAAAATATGGGCATTTGTTCGACAAAAACGCTGATGATCTGGATCGATGGCGGCGAGCTGTCGAACTCGACAAGAAGGGTCTGGAACCGGACCCGCATACGGCTCTGGATATCATGCCCTATCGGCGGTTTGTCACTTCGCCCATTCAAGCTTTCAGGGACCTCTTTCGTAGCAAAGCCAGAGATGCGATCCTCAATGCCACAAGACCTGAAAAATCCAAGGGCCCCGGAGACTGGGTGGAAGTGCCTCGGGCCCCTTTAGGACTGGAACACCAGTCAAAAATGTCCGGGCAAGCGATCAGAGAGAGCGGCGGAAAGTCGTACATACGGGAATACGAACTCAATGGTGTAAAATTCGATGATTACAAAGACGGTAAATTGTATGAGTATAAAGGACCTCAGGGGAAACTCTTGAACAAGGAAGGCGAGTTCTATGATTGGGTAAGGGGATCAAAAGCCGCCCAAGATCAGGCTGCGAGACAGGTGGAAGCCGCAGCCGGCATTCCGGTTGTTTGGAAGGTAGGACCAAATCAAGTGAAGGCTTACCAAGAGGCTATTGGCAAGATGCCTGGTTTGATTATTGAACCGTGAAAGGAGGCGAGCAATGGGTGGTTACAAATTCGAGCAATACTGCCGTCCGCGAGGCGATTACAGGATTCGGCAGATTATAGACTTTCTCGACCTCATGAAGGATGCGTTTCGGTGCTCCGTTTTGTACGACGACCACTCCAGGCCTGTCGACTTGACCGAACAAGGACTTGGAAAGATCTTCAAGAAAATCGCAGAAAGGAAATCGCCCGGGCCGGGAATTATAGAACATTTCTTCACTATTGACCCTCGTAAGAGGCACCCGAACACAGTGCGAATCGAGATTATTACTGGTCACCATCCGGAGAAGGTTTTCATGGATACTTATAATATTTCCATGGATGACAAGCGGAAGGTCCCTAATTTGGACTACCTTGAGAAATCCATTGAAATATTCAAACCATTCGAGGCGTATCTTTCAGAGAATGAAAATGAATTTAGACTTGATGCATACGGTCGACAGCAGTACGTCCCGAAATTCGACAAGCCCACAATGATAAGGGGATTCCATTACCTTGACGAAAACATGGCCCGCTCCATTGGCGGAATCAAGTATTGCCTGAAGGCCCCTGCCTGGAATGTTGAACGCTTTTGCGAGGGAGTTCTAATTGAATTGACACCTCGCCTCTTTGACTCAAACGATCCGGAGCACCTAGAAATCCAGAAAGAGGTGATGGACTATTTCCATCTTTGATTAGCTCTTTGCGCCTTCAGCATTTCCACAATTTGGGCGTGGCCTTTCTTGGAAGCTACGGTCAAGGCCGTATTGCCCCAGGCATCCTTGGCATCGACATCCGCTCCTTTGTCCAGAAGAACTCTCACAACATCCGGGTGGCCCTTTTCGGAGGCCCACATCAGGGCCGTCTGGCCTCTAATGTCTCTCGCATTAACATCGGCCCCAGCGTTCAGGAGCAATCTCAGCACCTCCAAGTTGCCTTTCTCTGCCGGCCACCACAGTGAGGTCTCGCCATCCATGACCTTTGCGTTGACATCCGCGCCACTTTCCAGCAAAAGTTTCACCACATCAGGGTTTCCACCGTAAGCAGCGTCCCACAGAGGTGTCCCTCCCTGATTATCTTTCGCGTTAACGTCGGCTCCTCTCTCCAGCAACAGTTTGACAACTGCCGGATGACCGTATGCTGCAGCCTTCATCAGCGGCGTGCAGCCTTCACCGTCCTCGGCGTTGATATTGGCCCCCTTGTCCAGCAGGACGTTCAGGACTGTCAGGTGCCCTCTGTATGCAGCCGCCATTAGCGCCGTAGAGCCAACTTTATCCTTTGCATTAACATCAGAGCCCTTGTCCAGAAGGATGTTCACTACTGCAAAGTGGTTCTCATGGGCAGCCCACATGAGTGCAGTCTCGCCGTCTTCGTTTCTTGAGGTAACCTCAGCACCTTTCTCCAGAAGGCCCTGCACTTGTTTGAAATCACCTTTGCGAGCCGACCTTATCAATGCCTCTCCTTGATCGGCACAGGCCACCGAACAGAGGAGTGCGAATACGGCCAGCAGCGTTGTCCCGACCCTGGCGATTCCATATCTGTGCATCATGAACCTCCCCATGATAGCTGGGGAAATCTGGAAATCTGTGAAATCTGGTGATACGTTACCCAATTTCTCGCACCTTGACTCTGGTGTGTGCCTCTAGAGTTCAGAAGTGATTCATGGATTTCTTGTGCTCTCGCATCCGTCTGCTGATAACTGCCTCTGCCTTCATGTGATGCCCGAGGCTTCACGGAGGGGTTTCGAGCGGTACAAAGGTAGCCAAAGACCGCCAAACTTGACCTGTCTTTCGCCATTATCCAACATGGAGATGGACAAGGAGCAGATCAGAGCCTGCCCTACCCTCTCCTGCAACAAGCACTTCTGTGGTCGATTTTGATCCAGAAGTCTTCGAAAGAGCCTTGTAATACCATTTCGCTTTCAAATATGTAAAATCGGGGAGGCACTTCTTGTAAGAAGTTCCTCCCCGAACCCCACCTCAAGAACTTTTGGCACTCGCCGGAACCCCCATTTCCTGAAAGGAAATTTGGGGTTCCGGCAAATGATAGAAGTTTCTGGAAGGGGGTTTGGGGGGAAACTCTTTACTAAAGAGGGTCCCCCCAATCTTACTTCTTTGAATGCGCATTTGTATAAGGTAATCATCAGACTTTGCTCTCCACATCTCATCTATGCGGCATCATTACGGAAGGTCAACATCACTCAGTTTGGTCAGGGTATGGAGCGCCTCGTTGACCAGCATATACAAAATAGCATCCCCCTTCCCTTTCACCCCCGGCTTCTCCAGATAACCACCTTCCAGAATGCGTTGGATCAGAAATTCAATGTCTTCTCGTTCAAGGCCAGGCAATTCGAGAGACGTCATGAGTTCACCGGCAGCGATCTCGTATGGCTCTCCCGATTGGACGAACTCCCCGCCTTGGATGAAAACCGTAATCCCGAAATCCGATTCAGCCCAAAATGCCCGGATTTCCTTACTCGTTTTTCTTATAATACCTCTCCAAAACCGCACTAACATGCTAATACTCAAGTACTTAATAGACTACTCCTGAGATATCGGAGCTTCTGGTTGCGACTCGGCAGGTTGTTCGCGTGTCCAATCTTCCGTAGGTGCAGTCACGGACTGTTCGAGCCCTTTCCGGACTTCCATCGCCGATGAACTCGCCCCGTCACCGGTATAGATAAATATACCATGTCTCGTGACTCCCTTGCCTTTCTCAGGAGTTGTTCCGTCTGGTTTTATTCTGATTTTCTTTCCCTGATGAAGTACCGTTACGGAATCGCCATCCGATTTTACGACCTGAGGTCCATAGTTTGTCGAACATCCAGAATGAGACAGGAGCGCTATTACCAGACAAGGAATCAAAATGGCTATTTTCATAAATCCAGCCTTAATTTGAGAGCGGAACCCGCTGCTTTCCGTGAAGGTAAGCTGTACGACACTCTCCTGCTAGCATCATGATCAGATTGAATCAACAGAAATAGAGCACGAGCTCCAAATTAATGGGGAAACCCGAGAGTGCGACCGTAGAGAGCCATCATCTATCTCCAGGGCTTTTGTGTGCGTAAGTAGCCCACCGTTCCACAGAGTGTGCCAGGGCGGCACATTAATCTCACCAATGCTTTCAGGGTGTTAAGAATATCAATCTCCGTGTGGGCGGGTTAGGCCCCGAGACATGGCTACGTCTGCCGAAAGAGCCCGTGGGTTTGAGGCACCCGGCAAATACAATTGTCTGATATAATTGAAGTATGCTTCACAAAACGAAACGGTGCGCAAGTGGCACCATTCGTGCTAAAGCCGAAGGTGCAGTGTGATGGCAGACTTCATGGACTCGCTGATTCACATAGGACAGTGCAAGTCGCTGCATCCTAACCGAGTCCTGGAAAAATTTCATCCTTCATTGAACCGTTGGAAGACGCAGCAAATGTGCACCATTCAGTGCCTTTAGGCTGCCCGTAACATCTTTTAAACCTAATATGAGCGATTGTTGGAAAGAGTTTCCGGGGAACCCTCCCAAAAAACTCTAACATTATGGTGACATAGGTCAACCGGATAGACTATTTGAGAGCCTCTCGGCGGCATCGAGGACAGGCTACCGTAGCCAGCATCATGACCCAACGGGTTAAGCCTAAAACGGCATTTCCTGCTGTGATCACCGCTTCTGAAAGAAGTGTCCAGCAAGTGACAAAACTAACAGCCCGTAAATTGGAAGTTTTGAGGAGGGGAGCGTGGAGGGACTTTTTGCAAAAAGTCCCTCCACGCAAATTTCTCCAAAACATCGCTCAATTTGGGTGTAAAATAGAGTATCCATGCATAAATCCGAAGAGTATTGAAATGAAGGTGGAGTGTAGAAATTGACGCTTATCGTTGACTTTGAACCAGTGGGTCTTCGAGTCGAAGTTGAAGAACATCAGACCATACTCGAAGCAGCAAGGACGATTCTCATCTCTCAGACTAATGCGTTGAACGCCCCTTGCGGAGGTAAAGGGCTTTGCGGCCGCTGCAAGGTTCGAGTAAGCTCAGGTTCGGTATCCCCACCTTCAGCAGTCGAAGCAGAAACGCTGTCTCCAGAGGAACTGAAGGCAGGATTTCGGCTTGCATGCCAGACCGAAATCCTCGGTCCGTTGCTGGTGGAAATACCCGCCGAGTCGCTCTCCGGGAGACAAGACCTGCAGGTGGAAGGAGTTGACGTTGAAGCTGCCGTCAATCCCGCCGTCAAGAGATATGCTCTGAGAGTACGCCCTTCAACCATTTCGTACCCCCGATCCGCATGGCAGCAGGTGCTAGAGGGCCTCGAAGCCGAGTTCGGCATTGATGGCCCAAGCATCGATCTTTCCCTATTGCGCGGAAATGTTCCAGTTGTACCCACGGAGCAAGTTCTGACGGTTACCGTGCGCGATCACAAGATAATCAACTATTTTCGCTCATATCCTGCCCCTAAGTCTCTGGGGCTGGCTGTCGACCTGGGGACCACGAAGATAGCCGGCTACCTGGTTGATCTGGAATCGGGTTCAACTCTCACTTCTGATGCGGCGATGAACCCCCAGATCGCATATGGTGAAGACGTGATGAGCCGGATTATGTATTGTTCTGCAGGACAGGATTATGGCGAACGAATGGCATCGCTCGTAAGAGAATGCATCAGAGATTTGGTGCAATCGCTGGTTTCTCGAATCGGAGCGGACAGTCGTCAAGTGGAAGACGCTGTCATTGTGGGAAACACAGCCATGCATCACCTATTCCTGGAATTGCCGGTCAAACAATTAGCAAGTTCTCCATATATCCCGGCTGCTGCGTTTCCAATGCAGGTCGAGGCACACTCGCTGGGCTTACCACTAGCCCCAGGAGCGCTCGTGTATTTTCCGCCATCCATTGCCGGCTTCGTTGGAAGCGACCATGTGGCTATGATACTTGGGAGCCGCATTCATCAGACCGACGAGCCTACTCTGGGGATCGATATCGGAACAAATACCGAAATTGTAATATCAACTCCAACCCAACTAATTTGCTGTTCATGTGCCTCCGGACCGGCATTTGAGGGCGCTCACGTACGGCATGGAATGAGAGCGGTTGAAGGTGCGATCAGCGAGGCGAAGTGGACCAGCGAAGAGAGTCGGTTATCCTACCGAACAATAGGAGATGCTCAGCCGCTGGGCCTTTGCGGATCCGGAGTGGTAGACGCAATTGCGGAACTTGTGAAGGTCGGAATAATAGACAATAAAGGCCTATTCGATCGAGACCACCCCTGCGCACAAACGGACGGAGACGGCAAGAATGCCGAGTTCGTGATCGTGCCAAAGCGCCTGAGCGGCACAGGTGAAGACATAACAATAACCCAGGGTGATGTGGTAGCCATTCAATTGGCTAAGGCTGCTATCAGGAGCGGAACCGAGTTATTGCTGTCCGCTGCCGGGCTCGCCAAAGACGACCTTGCGAGGGTCCTGATTGCCGGCGCCTTTGGGACTCGTCTGAATTTGGAGAGTGCATTGTCAATCGGATTGCTGCCGTCAGTGCCCATCGAGAGGTTTGAAAACGTTGGTAACGCGGCCGGCACGGGTGCTCGTCTCGCTCTTATTTCGCTACCCGAGCGCAAAATGGCGGAGCGAATAGCCCGGGCAACTCGATATCTGGAACTTACTGCCGTTCCGGAGTTTTCCGCCACTTTCGCGCGATCGTTGAATTTTCCGGATCTAATGTGATACCGATTGTCCTTTAGGGAGGGCAGCACATTGGAATCGCATCGGTGCGATCACTCATGTCTGGAAAACAGGTACGGCACCAACTTATACCAATGCGCTTTCAACGCAGTAAGATCTGGGGAACCTTTTTTGTAAAAAAGTTTCCCCAAACCCTCCAAAAAACTTTTAACACTTGCCTGAATCCTATTTTTTCCTTGGAAAAAATAAGGATTCAGGCAAAATGCTAGAAATTCTTGGGATGGGGTTCGGGGAAACACTTCTTACAAGAAGGGTTTCTCCGATTTTGCTTCTTTGATTGCGAATTCGTATTAGCTGCTAGATTGGGAATTCGTATTGGAGCCTCGTACGCACTTGGGTTTCCTCCGGGATTTGCTTTTCACTTGACACAGCACGACAAACCAGACTAAGATTCTTAAAGGAGAATGGTTCTCTATAAAGAAACGACCTTACAGAAATCGTGAGATCACATGCCTAAGGATGATTGCAATACATCTGGCGACCGACTGTATCAGATGCTTGCAACACTCAAGAGTCACGATTTCCGTATAACTCCTCAGCGTTTGGCCGTTCTCAAAATCCTGGCGGCCAGCGAAGACCACCCGAGTGTGGAGCAGATTTATGAAAAGGTAAGAGTCGAATTTCCCACGACAAGTTTGGCAACCATTTACAAAATCGTTGCACTTCTCAAGGAATTGAATGAGTTGCTGGAGCTGGGTTTTCCTGATGAAAGCAACAGATATGATGGCAAGAAGCCTTTTCCTCATCCTCATGTTATTTGTACCAAATGCAAGAAGATCATGGACCCGGAGCTCACGAGTTTCGATGAACTGAAGGAGGAGATAGCTCGGAAGACGGGGTTCAGAATAATTCATCATCGTTTGGATTTCTTTGGACTGTGTCGGGAATGTCAGAAGGTGGAGTAGCAGGAAAGATACGGATTTTTTTTGCATTGATAAGGAGAACTATTATTTTTAACTGTTAGTTATTTAAAAATAACCAAGTTCCCTTTGGGGCAACTAAACTGGCACACAAGCCGCCTATTTGGAAAGGAGACCCGAAATGGACAAGAAGACGGACCGGAGGCTCACCACTTCCTTTGGAATTCCGGTTGCAGATGACTTGAACAGCATGACGGCGGGAGAACGTGGACCGGTGCTAATGCAGGACGCGCACTTGCTGGAAAAACTCACTCATTTCGACCGTGAAAGGATTCCCGAACGAGTTGTCCACGCAAAAGGTGCAGGGGCTTACGGATATTTTGAGGCCACTGCAGATGTAACAAAATACACGAAAGCACGCTTCCTCTCTGAAATCGGCAAAAGGACCGAGGTGTTCGTTCGTTTTTCCACAGTTGGAGGGGAAAAAGGGTCACCTGATGCTGCTCGGGATCCACGCGGATTCGCCATCAAATTTTACACAGAGGAAGGCAACTACGATCTGGCAGGCAATAATACTCCAGTGTTTTTTATTCGGGACCCGCTGAAGTTCCCGGATTTCATTCACACCCAGAAGAGAAATCCTCGAACCAACCTGCCCGACCCGGACATGTTTTGGGATTTTCTTTCCTTGACTCCGGAGTCCATTCATCAGGTAACAATCCTCTTTTCGGATCGAGGCACTCCGGCAGACTATCGCCATATGAACGGCTATAGCAGCCATACATTCAAATGGTACAACTCGAAAGGTGAGTATTTCTGGGTCCAATACCATTTCAAAACCGACCAGGGTGCGAAAAACCTTTCACGCGAGGAGGCGGGCAGACTCTGTGGGGAGGATCCGGATCATGCCACCAGGGACCTCTTTCACGCCATTGAGCGAGGAGATTACCCGTCATGGACCTTGGAAATGCAGATTCTTACTCCCGAACGGGCTCAGGACTTCGGCTGGGACATTTTTGACATTACGAAAGTCTGGCCGCACGGAGAAGTACCCCCAATCGTTGTCGGGAAGCTCGTGCTGAACCGCAACCCGGTCAACTATTTTGCAGAAGTGGAACAAGCTGCCTTCTGCCCTGGCAATGTTGTCCCGGGCATTGCAGTTTCTCCGGACAAGATGCTGCAGGCCAGAGTGTTTTCTTATCATGATACGCATGTGCATCGACTCGGCCCGAACTATCACCTCATTCCGGTGAATGCTCCGAAATACTCTGCTGAGAACAGTTATCAGAGAGATGGCTTAATGCGCGTGGACTACAACGGAGAAGGTGGCCCCAATTATTGGCCCAACAGCTTTGGCGGACCCAGCCCGGATCCCGGTGCAGCGGAACTCCCGTTGTCTCTCTCAGGGGAGGCGGGACGCTATCCCTACAGGCATCCAAACGACGATTTCGCCCAAGCTGGGACCCTTTTCCGCAAAGTGATGAACGACACGGATCGTGACCACCTCATCGGCAACATAGTGAGCCATCTCGGCAAAGCCCAGAAACGCATTCAAATGCGACAGGCCGCTCTGTTCCACAAAGCTGAAAATGAATACGGGCGACGTGTTGCCGACGGATTGCTCTAGGACATCACAGAGGTGGAAAAGCTTTCAAACATGTCTGCTGAGGACAGGGAGAAAGCCACCGCGATGGGGAGCTATGGGAGATAAGCGAGTGGAAAATTTCCAAAAGGTGCGGCCATCGCACCAAAGCAGGATAAGATCCTACTCCAAGTCCAAACCCTACCTATAAAGTCAATGAAGTACAGCGGGTCGACTCAAGTCGGCCCGCTGTACTCCAGTATC
>JACRDE010000334.1 GCA_016212935.1 Desulfomonile tiedjei
AAGTTCCTCCCCGAACCCCACCTCAAGAACTTTTAGCACTCGCCGGAACCCCAAATTTCCTTTCAGGAAATGGGGGTTCCGGCAGATGATAGCAGTTTCTGGAAGCGGGTTTGGGAGGAAACTCTTTACTAAAGAGGGTCCCCCCAATCTTACTTCTTTAAATGCGCATTAATATGAGACTTCGCCTACAAAGAGTGAACTTGAACCGGTGCGCTCGTAAGTGAGCTCCGATGGCCACTGTGTCAAGCTCGTGAGCGAAGCCGGGATGTGCCGGTCGTGGCGGATGAGGTCTGAATTGAATGGCTTCGCACTGCCGGAGATATTCCCGGCAACTGAAGTCGAACTCCCACTAAAGGCCGACGAAGATCGGGGTACACATGTCAAAATCTCTCAGGCTGATGAGCTGGAATGTCAACGGAATACGGAGTGTTCAAAAAAAGGGTTTTCTGGAATGGCTTCTCGTTGAGTCACCGGACATTCTCTGCATCCAGGAGACTAAAGCCACCCCTGACGTTTTACCGGATACGTTGATCGAACCCGATGGGTACACTTCTTATTGGAACAGCGCCCAGAAAAAAGGCTACAGCGGGGTCGCTGTTTACACCAGGGAAAAGCCGCTCGCCGTTGAAATCAGCATGGGAGTGGAAAGATTTGACCTGGAAGGCCGATTCATGCGGCTGGACTTTCCTGAGTTCACTCTTTTCAACGTGTATTTCCCAAATGGTAAAATGAGTCCAGAACGACTCAAATTCAAAATGGAGTTCTATCAAGTGTTCCTGGACATGCTCGAGGGAATCCGAAAAGAAAACTCTCGCCTCATTTTTGTGGGAGATGTCAATACAGCTCACAATGAAATCGATCTGGCCAGACCCAAAGAAAACTCGAACGTCTCGGGCTTTCTCCCTGTAGAGAGGGAGTGGATGGACCGCGTTGTTTCTGTCGGGTATGTGGATACTTTCCGGAGCTTTCATCCGGATACGGTTCAGTATAGCTGGTGGGATTTCAAGACAAGAGCCAGGCAGCGGAATGTAGGCTGGAGAATCGATTACATTTTCGTTGCTCAGGAAATGTCTGCAGCGGTAAGCAGGGCTTACATTCTTAGTGAAGTAATGGGTTCGGATCACTGCCCTGTGGGCGTCGATTTGATCGTCGAATGATAAAGCGGCGCCCCGTTCCCCGTCTAGCACCCGGCTCATTTGCGAGGTCGGAATTCCAACGTGAACATCATGCCGAGCGCGGCCGAGGTACTCCCTCGCTGAGGGAGCCCACGGCTAATCGCTGCAAGCGGTTTTGGCTATGTGCATTACACCAGGCCGGGTATTTTTGCGCCGGGTTCAGCGGCGCGGATCAAACTCAGGGCATGTTTGTACACCAGCTTGATATCGTCATGGTCCTCAATGATGATACAAAAGCTGTCGAAACTGCGAACGTAGCCTTTGATAGAATCACCGGACAGAAGAAGCACCTCGACTTCGATTCTGGCTTTTCGCACTTGATTGAGAAACTGATCTTGAATATTGAAATGAGTTTTCGGCATTTCCGCACCCCCGTGCAATAATCCCCAGGCGCATGGCTGATCAGACCGTCCGGGGGAAAATTCCCGGCACCAAAATCATTGGCCGAGAAAATTATTAACCATCAATCCGATCCCTTTGATTTCTTTAGGATCAAACCACAAAACCTCGGGTTCGGAACGAAACCATGTAAACTGCCTCTTTGCGTAATGTCGGGTGTCCTTCTTCATCAAATCCGTTGCTGATTTCAGATCCAATTCTCCTGCCAGCACCCTTCCGGCGTGTCGGTATCCGAGAGATTGCATAGACTTGAGTTCCCGGCTATACCCGAGTTCATAAAGGTTAACTACTTCTTCCAATAGTCCACCCTTTATCATACTGTCAACCCGGTTATCAATTCGTTCATATAATATTGATCGATCCGGTGCCAGGCCCACAAAAAGATGCTCGTACTGCCGATCGTGGAAGGCATGTTCTTTTTGAACCCTGGAGATAGTCTTTCCCGTAATTTCGAAGACCTCAAGTGCACGAATTATTCTTGCTACATTACGGGGGGCCGTTCTCTCGGCCGTTTCCGGGTCGATTTCCGTCAGTCTGGCATAAAGTGCTCCTTCAGTGTTTCTTTCTTTCTCCCTAAATTTGAGCCTAAGTTCAGGATGCGCGGGCGGCAGTTCCGCAACTCCTCCTACTAATAACCTAATATACAGTCCGGTGCCTCCGACAACAAGAGGAACTCGCCCTCTCTCAAAAATGCCGCCTATGGTTTTCCGCGCCTCCTGTACGTAATCGCCCGCCGAGAAATCTTCATCGGGATCGCGAATATCCACCATGTGGTGAGGCGTTGATTGTCGCTCTTCGCGAGTCGGTTTTGCCGATCCCACGTCCATGTGTCTGTAGATCTGGACTGAATCTGCCGAAACTATCTCTGCGTCAAATGCCTGCGCGAGCCGAAGTGATACTTCTGTCTTTCCTGACGCGGTGGGCCCGGCAATGATTATTATTTTGTCTTTCCTGTCCGCCATGCGGAGCAAATGCGTCCTCTTTAGCCGCCTTTCATCCTGTCATTGAGACTGCACCATAGATTACCGAAAGCGCTATATGCTCATGTCAACAAGTATAACTCATTTCCCGTGAAAAAGGTTCTGGGCCAGATCACGAATTCAGCCCCGTGAGAATCTCGCATATCGGGTTACCTCAATTTTCGGCTACTGACTTTGCCGGGCATTCTGTTCGGGAACCTGAGCCGTGCGCTGCCATGGGCGACGGCGAGCGGAGCGAACCAATCTCGTCAGATCCAAGGTTCCAATGCCGCTGATCTCTTCCACGCTCTGCTTTTCGCAACGACGCGAAACTTTGAAATGCTGACGAAAGCGCATGGCGAAGGCATTTCGTCTGAGTTCTTTCGGAAGAATATCCCGGTCGCTCTGGCAAGCTGCGGGTATCCTAAATAAAGCTCCAACGGTCTTGTATCGCCAGAAGTGTAGGAGACTTCCAGATTAAACAAGACCTGCTTGTTCGAAGATGAAATGGCATGAATGGAAGCTAACAGCGTAAACGGTGGCCTCGATTTCATGATGCGACCTGCCAAGCGGGTGCGCAATCGCTCGAATCCGAGTCAATGTGGCCAAACCCCAATCAAAACGAGCTATCAGGCAAAGGTTTTCCCGGCTAATCGGCCACACGACCCGAATAATCTGACGGAAGATGAGTGATCAAGTATTCCTCCGTTCATTTCAACGCTCCTTCATCTCGATTCGCCGATGGATCGAGAAGCTTCCGGAAGCAAGATACAACTGAAGCCTGTCGAGAGCTTCTTATTTATTCACAAGATGTTATAGCTTTTTGAATACTACTGATTTGGGCGCACCATGTAGGTGTCTAGATTTACCAATGAATTATTGAGGGAGCATTAAACCAGCCAAAATGAGTCTGTGAAACCGCTGCATTAGAGGAAAAAAAGCTTGACTTTTTTAGTAGTTCTGTTGCATTATGGCGTTCCATTATGTATTTGGTTTAGTTTGGAAAGTTGTGCCAATTGAGTTTTGCGATTATCAGTGTTTCAACCTGATCGGAGCGAAGCTCGATGCAAATGTTCGCGAATTCCGGATGCCTATTCAGAGCTTCCAGGCGAGATTTATAATCTCATGCAGAGATTCGCGTTCAATGCTGGATTCGGCACCAGACGGAGTCGGATTTGTTCGCGATGGCCAAGAAACTGCGCAGCGGCAATTCAACTAAGAACCGCCGGTGTCGATCATGGCTTCTCCTGGTGATTTTGCTGGTTAGCTTGATCCTGGAGGGTTGCATCGGATTGATGCCTTCTCCTTTCAGGCCCTCGCCCGGACCCAGGCAAGTCCCGGAAGTTACCGATCTGGCAGAAGCGTTCGACGTGGTCTGCAGGAATTACAGATTGGGCCCGGAAGATCAGCTCAATATTCTCTTTCAGACTGAATGGAATGTCCCTCCAGGCAGCTTCAAGCTGGACACTCTGGATCAAATCAAAATAAAATTCATACTAGACCCTCAACTTAATGAAGACGTGGTTATTAGACCGGACGGAATGATCACTCTTCAAGCTATTGGTGAGATCAAGGCAGCCGGGCTTACCCCGGAAGAGCTTGGTAAACGCATCGAACAGAAATTCCTCGAGGCGAATATCTTCAGCAGAGAAGATTCAAGGGGAGGTCTCAAGGATTACAGGCTAGTTACTGTTCATGTGGTCGGATTCTACGAGAAGGTGAAAAGGCTCATAACCTCACTCACCACGTTGACCGGCGGAGCTCAGTCCACTGTCACGGTTAAACCCGACGGCACCATTGACCTTCCGCTTCTCAAGGATCGAATTTTGTGTGCAGGCTATACAGTGCGAGAGATAGAGAATACGGTGAACAGGCTGTACAAGGATACTGTCTTCGAGCACGTGGTGGCCTCATTAGCGCTGGTCCAGGCTAAATCCAGAAAAGTCTACATAATGGGAGAGGTTGGAGCTCCGGGCGCCTACACGATATCTCAGCCCATAACCGCCCTACATGCTATAGCTTTAGCAGGCGGCCACAATCGTGAGTTCGCGGATCTTACGAGTGTAATCCTGATTTCCAAGAACATTTACGGAAAGCCTATAGGAAGAAGACTGGATCTGAAAAAGATCTTTGACGTGGGCGACATGAGTTCCGCGATCATGGTGAAACCATATGACGTCCTCTTCGTCCCCAGGACGTACGTGGGAGACCTGAGGCTTTTCATGCAACAGTACGTTACGACCATATCCGACTTCGCTTCTCTCGCCGGCCTCTTAGGGGGAAGCCAGTAGAACATGAAAGCGTTTTTTGCAGCCGGCCTCAACGTTTATATCTTAAACTACAATTGACATTTTTGATGCAATCGTTTAAAATTGTTTAGTTATATGTAATCTTGCTTGCTGTATTTCGCTTTAGCAATCCCATGAGATCAAGGTCAATAGACGCTCCATCAGCCGCAGAAGCTTCCCAAACCGGTACATGTACCAGACGCCGGTTTATTTCCGTGGGAGCCGGAATTGTCATTTCAACTTCTTCCGTGCCTTCCCTGGTCGAGGAATTGGCCTCTCTTTTGAACACGGATTCGGACCACGTGAACCCTCAGCGAGGAGAAATCCTGCCTCCTGAAATTCACCGCCCGGAAAAGGAGCCTCAAGACCAGTGGCAGACCCCACAACCGCTTTTTCTGACTTTTGATGATGGTCCTCTCCTCTGTACCGGCCAGATCCTTGAACATCTGGCCCGAAAAAAACACAAGGCAACTTTCTTCGTGATCGGCAGAAATCTCCTCAATCCCAAATTGCGTGAACTTGCTATAACGGCGCTCAAGGAAGGGCACGACATTGGCAACCATTCATATGACCACCCAAATTTCGCCAATATTTCCGCAAGACGAGCCGAAAAGGAAATAGTGACAACTCACGACCTTATTCAAGGAGTTGTAAGAGAGGCCGGCGTGAATCCGAGACGCCAAGACCTTTTCTTCAGGTTTCCTTATGGCATGGCGGGATCGAGTCACAATCAGGGGCACTGTCAAGACGTCCTGGCCGAGCTGAATTATAGAATTGCGTGGTGGAATCTCGACACTAATGACTGGCGCATGGAATTGGCCTGGTTTCCTCGGTCCTCTTCAAGAGTTATCAGATCTCTCAACAGGGCACGGCCCGGTGACGTAGTGCTTCTGCACGATCGAATGAAGACCGCCGAACATCTTCCCAGAATGCTGGAAGTCATTGAATCCCAAAAGCTGGTGTCATTTCCCTTGTCGACGTATGAACCGCTGGATGAATCCTCAGTGTTAGCCCGAGGATCATTCTAGGCGTTGTGACCTGACTCTCATCGCTAATTCTCGGTCCTTGGAAATCATGCTCTTTTCTCACCGTGGGCGGGATTCCCGGCATTTGGAGCAGCGCCACCTGCCGCAGCATTCCGTGCAGCAGGTGGCGTATCCATTGTCTGGTCAAATCAACTGCCTCTCGCCACATTCCCCAGGAAGAACGCGGCATCAGGAAAGTGGCGAAGCCAATCTTACGGGCACGGCCAAGCCAGTAGGGTCATTTATCCAACCACGCCTCGGCTTCGGCCCTATCCTTGAATACACCTCTCCTATCCTCGTATCCGCGATCTTTCAATTTGTGCGCCGATGAATCAACAACAAACTTTGCAAAATTGTCTTCAGTCCAAACAGAGGCTATTTTCCGAAAACCAGCGTCAAGCACTGTGGCCTGAACCTTCTGAAGCACGTCAGGCACGCCGAACAGTTTGATTCCGGTAAAGTCGACCAGGACAGTGAAGCCCGATTTCATGAGTCCGCAAGCGGTCTTGGCGTCATCTGCTATGCCAGCGACACCTGCCACATTCAGGACATCGCCAAAACACCAGAAATAGACGCGGTTCTTGCCTGCATCAATTGCGGCCCGATAGTTGGGACCAGCTCCTATTTCCTGCATCACACCCTCCTATTACCTTTTCTCTGAGTATCACATTTCAGATCTTACGTGCCGCCTCATGGATGTCAAATTAAATGATGATATAAGGCTAGCCAAAGACGCTCTTTGTAGTGCACTTTCCGTTGGTTCACGTACATGAATATCGTCGAATCAAAACATTGCATAAACCGATGCGTTTTCAAATAAGTAGTATGGTCGTTGTTGCAAGCTGGAAGGGCCCCGAGAGAGGATCCGACGACCTTGCGCGCCAGAAGTTCACGGGACGTCCGCTTGCTCAGCTCGGGAGACAACATGGCTGACCGTTAAGCATGATGTCCGTTTTCAACGCGGGGCAGTCGAATCGAGGTCGATTCTACTCCAGATCGAACCTTTCAGGCTCCCATGGACCACGAATTTTATGCGGCCTCCTGAACGCTCGCCAAGCCGGCCGGCTATTGCGTTGATGGCCGATTTGTCCGGAAGGAGATCCTCTTTATTGAGAAAAGGAATGATCCGAGAGTGAGAACCGGCACCTTTCAAAGCTCCCCTGGGGTGAGCCAACAGTCTTTCCAATGCATCGGGACTGATAACCTCGCCTTGCCTGAGGCCGGTCAAAGCCAGGAATTTTTCCAGACGGAATACCCACTGGTCTGTAGCAGGCTTTCCCAGACAGTCAAGACCTGTCACCGGGATCACAAGGTCCGTAATCATCGGAATGACAGGCTCCCATTCTTCGGGCGCTTTAACGGGTTTCCCTGCCGCGCCATCCGCTTCCACCACCACGCGATCAGCCAGGCGCATACATGCTTTCAGCGTCTCGTCGTCAATCCCCTCGATTTTCCCAGTTTCCTGAACAATGTGGCGACCTAAAGTCACGTGACGATGCTGGTGGAGCTCTCCTGCAAGGCCGAGCAGCTCGGGATCATCGCTCAGAAGAATCATAGGGGATTGACCTGAATGTGGCGGAAAAATCTTTGTAGTGGTGGTTGTTATGACCGTCTCGCCATTGGAGACAAATTCCCGAGCCAGGGCGTACATCAGTGAGGTCTTGCCGCCTGCTCCGGTAATGGCAATCATTCGAACGTTAGCGTCGATGCTGAAGCATTTCGTCAATGATAGTCTTGCCATATCGGGAGAATCCAAGTCCGGCCTTCTGGATGGTGTGTTCGTCGAATCCACTATTTCTTTAGAATAGGGCCACGTTAGGATACCTGTCCAGAGATATTATCGTCTTTACGCAACCAGTTCCTTCGTGAGATGTCGGATTTTCAATAGAGGAAGGGATCTCATTTGAAAAGAGGTAGAATTATGATCGGATTTCTAAGAATGAAGAGTTCAAATCGGATTGTCAAAACTGTCTGTTCCACCGTTCTTTCGGTCATGCTTTCACTTGTATTAGTCGCTGTTTCATGGAGCGCGGAGCAACAGCCTGAGAAATCGCTTGACCCAATCGAGCAGTTGCGAAGCATGGCTGAAAAAGGGAGCGCCGAAGCTCAGACTAAACTTGCGGACCTTTACAAAGAGGGCAAGAATGTGGCGCAGAATCTGGAAGAGTCAGCCAAATGGTACAAGAAAGCCGCTGAGCAGGGCTTCGCAGAAGCCCAGCATAAGCTGGGAGAGCTTTACCTAGAAGGTAAGGGCGTGGTGCAGAACTCTCAGGAGGCGGTCAAATGGTTGCAGAAGTCGGCTGACCAGGGTTACACAGCAGCAAAAGAGAGATTGTCCCAGTTTGCCTCCAAGACCGGTGAAGCATTGCGTGAACTGACCAAGCCCGCTGAAAAAGACAAGCCCTAAATTGCTCAGGACCGCAAGTCTAGAGCAGGTTTGTACAGGCTCGCATACCAGCGAGTAACCATCTGGGAACACCCTTCTTGCATCCCGCACATGGTGAGCCTCCCCGGCAACTTGAGAAGATGGACAAATCCGACTTGATAGCAGAGCGGTTCAGATTTGAACCGCTCTTGCGTTCTCTTACCATTTCGCTTTCAAATATGTAAAATCGGGGAGGCACTTCTTGTAAGAAGTTCCTCCCCGAACCCCACCTCAAGAACTTTCAGCACTCGCCGGAACCCCCATTTCCTGAAAGGAAATTTGGGGTTCCGGCAAATGATAGAAGTTTCTGGAAGGGGGTTTGGGGGGAAACTCTTTACTAAAGAGGGTCCCCCCCAATCTTACTTCTTTAAATGCGCATTAGTATCATGCCAACACCCACGGCGTGAGACACCACAGTAAATATGAAAACGTTGCTGTAGGCCGGGCATCGTACCGATGCCATTCAAGCCGTTTTCGTCGAAATGTACCTTCAATTAGTAAACCAGCGCACCTGCCGTTTGCGGGAGATTTACAAAGCCAAGTCAGGCTGCGCTATTCGCAGCGAAGGAGATTTTCCGAATGCGGTAGTATTCCAAGGCTGGATATTCCTTGTATGGAAAGGAATTGGTATCAGGGATACCGGTCACACATAAAAAGAGCATTCATATCAATTATTCTTGATTTATTCGCTAGATGGGGTTATTCTCCGTGCCGGTTCAGGTCGACGACAAAACTGTAATAGTGAGGTGAATGAAGATTATGAAAATGATGGACATAAGAGAGAGAATTATGGCGGCTCTCAACCAGAAGCCAGGCGACTCCTTTTCTATTTCGCAAATTGCTCGTACCATAGGTTCCAACAGCAAGGCAACATCAGCAGCCTTGGGCAAACTTCTCAAAAACGGCCTCGTTGATCGGCCCCAAAAGGGATTCTATTCCATTAGGCCCCCTGTTGCTCCGGCCAAAGTCGCCGCTGCCCCCCCCAAACGTGTCGAGACCATCCCGACGCTGTCTCTGGTCACAATTGATCTTCTGGTGGAAGGCGAAAAAGCGGGAATAGATGTCCACGCGATTTTGCAGCGCATCCTCGAGGACGAAACAATCCTTGATGCAAAAGTGAGAAAAATCGCTGAGGCAGACCGCACCAAGCTCAAAATACGGCTCTCCCTTCCGGACTGAGGATAAAGAATCCTCTTAATGCAGTCAGGTTCGTCGTGCATATCATGCGATCGAAGTAAGCGACGATGAGGGGAAGAGCAGTACTGCCTCATAGTCGCTATACACACCTTGTAAGCTCGGACCCGCGAACGATTCAGAGCCCGGGAGTACAATCGTACGAATTTGATTTCAAAGCCGTAAGATCGGCGGAACCTTCTTTGGTAAGGCGGGTTCTCGCCGATTCCTCCCAGTTTGAAAGCTGAACCGCATGATGGGTCTCAAGATGACGAGTGGTAAAGAATAAAACACCACGAGTCTGTAGCCGATTCCATGGAGCGACAGGCTGTTTGTTCCCCGGACTATCCATCGTCATTCTACTAAATTCCCTTCCAGGACAAGGATTTCGACCCTTCGGTTCTTAAGCAAGTTTTCTTTCGAGTCACTAGGAACTCTGGGCCTGGACTGACCGAAGCCTTGGGTCTTGATTCGGCGCGGGTCTATTTTGAAACTTTCCGTCAAGTAATTCTTTACGGCCTCCGCGCGCTCCCGAGATAGTTGCAGATTGCGGCCATCGTCTCCTCGATTATCGGTGTGGCCCTCCACAGCAAAACCGGCATGGTCAAAATGCGGAAGAGAAACTGCTTTTCCAATTTCCTGCAACTGCTTGATCGCTTCTTTGCGTGTGAGCTCGGAAGACCATTCGTCAAACAGGATGTTGTCGAAAGCCAAGCGGTCCTTTATCACGGTTCGATCTGCAAAACCCATGAGATCTCCGAATTCAGTGCCTCCTGACGAACGACGGAAGTGCTCGACAATCTTTTCGGAGCTTCTGAAACCGCTGTGATCCTGAGATCTGATGGCCTTGATCTTATTCAGCCCCAGGAGTGCTCTCGGATCTTCAGGCTTCAGCTTGAGCGCATTCTTGTATGCCTCTTCGGACTTATCATAGAGTCCCATGACGCGGTAAATGTCTCCAAGCCCCAGGTGAGCCGAAAACAGACTCCGGTTATGTTTCAGGGCATCCAGATACTCTTTTTCCGCCTTGTCCAGAAGTTGGTTGAACAGCGTGATATCGCCAGTGGATATCGCTGAGAGTTTTTCGTATGCATCGGCCAGGTTAACGCGCGCTTCCGCAAAAGGCGGGCAAAGGTCTGCAGCTCGTTGAAATGCCGCAACTCGCTCCTTGAGATTCAATGATTTCACGGCCGACCGGTAGACATCCTTTGCTTTGGGACAGTTGTCCGCTGCCTGTGTGAATGCTGGGATCAACAGCAATAATGCAGCGAACAGCAAAGATAGTGGTGTCAGTAACGAGCTGTTGAAGAAGCCGATTCTCATTTTGTCTCGCCTACGAGCACAAAAGCGCTCCAAAAGAACGGGTGTTCAAAACCGGAACTGCGGAGTTCCGATCTGGCCTGCGTTAACGCTTCCAACTTCGATTTTCCTTGTCTGAGATTATTGAAAAAGCTCTCCATCAACTTGATGGACGATGTCTCGGACACCGACCAAAGACTCATGACGACGGATCTAGCTCCAGCCAATTGAAAAGAGCGCCCCATGCTCATGACCCCCTCTCCCGCAAGCTTGAGTCCTAGCCCGGTTTGACAGGCAGTAAGCGCTGCAACCTCGGCATTCATTTTGAGACCCGCAACTTCGCTAGCAGTCAAGAGTCCGTCCGTGCCAGGAGGAACCATGGTCAGGGCCAGGACCGGTTCCATTATTCCCGGTATGCTGTTGCCCGCGAATCCGTGTGTGGCAAATACCACGTATTTGTACAGGTCAATTCTGGGTGCAATCGCGGCCATTAGGGTTTCCTTGGACGACTGCAGCCCGAGGTACAAGTCCGCGTTCATCCCGTAAAGCTTCTTAAGACCTTGAGCAAGCTCTCCGGTGCCTGGCAGTCGACTCAGGTTGAGGCTGCCTCCGATCTCCTCCTCTACAGCAGCCATGAGTCGGTACTTGCGGTCATTCATATTTGCCGCCACCCGCATGTCCGGAGCTTCTTGCTGCACCCTGGCATCCGTGATCGCGAACACCGGATCAGCCATGACCAGCAATCGGTTTCCATCAGCCCGTCGCGTTTTCGTGAGAGTTCTCACCAGAGTCATGGCGCTCACAGATTGATAATAAGAAAGAGGGTGGATGTCAGCGGCATATTTTATGCCTTGAGGAAACGGTCCCCACGGACCGTTTTGCCAATTCGCCTCTCCCTGGGCGACAAGCGCCTCAAAAGGCAGCAGAGCAAGAAAGCCGTCAGGAACGATACTAGCTGGCGTGCCATCAGGTATCTGCCTGAACGTCCGAGCCAGGAGCTTCGCATAAAGCGCTTCAGCCAGCTTCACATCGAATTGTGCCAGCTTGACCTGCTCAAAGGACTTGCGGAAACGGTAAACATCCTCTTCCAGTTCCTTCAGATTTAGTTCGACGAAATAGGCGTCCAGAATCGCCTTCCCCTTCAAGAGCTTTACCCCCAGTCCTTCGCCCAGGAGGTCAAAGACTATGATGTACTCTTCGGGAGATATAGCAGATTCGTGCAAACTGGTGGGTCGCGGATATTTGGCCGATGCGTAGGCTGGATACCTGGTCCACAACATCTGGAGAAAACTGTTCCGGTCCGTATCCAGTGATTGAATTTCAGAGCTGATCTCGTCGAAGCGCTCCTTGTCGGCAGACTTTGGGATCAGGTCTCTGCCTTCCATCAAAGTGGCCAGCCTATTGGTCAGTCCCTCCTCCTTTTCCAGGACATCGCTGGGAACGCTAAAATTGCGGCCGTCGGTCCTTTCAGTTAGATTGTCCGCAAATGCCCTCGCCCGGACCAGTTCGCTTGCGTAAAGGCTTTGCTCGGGCTTGTTCTGCTTCAGTGTTACTCTAACCAGGCCTTTGGCAGGTTCCGACCTGGGAAATCCGTTAATGCTGGCAGCGAAGAAATTCCTTCTCTCTGCCAGCATGAGCGTGGAGCGTATCTGCTCGGTTACGTTCACCGCTTTGGAGTAATATTCCTCTGCTCCTCGGTGGTCTTTTAGACTCTCAGCAACCTTCCCGAGCCCGGTCAGCGCTGTGAACGAGTCTTCGAGATTTCCGTCACGCTCGCTTGCCCCCTTGAGTCGTTCGTATTGGGTCCTTGCGTCGTTGTACTGCCTTTTGAGCAGGTAAAGACGCCCCAGGGCGGATTCGTATCCGGACGCCTTGACGTAAGGCTCGGCCTGATCCATTTGGCCGGTGTCCATGTACAGGTCCCCAATAACTTTCCTGGCCGATTCCGTGCGAGCCCCCGATTTGGACAAGGACTTCAATCCCTGAGACGCATTGTCGAGCGCTTCGTCATGGAGACCCCATTCGGAATAGGCCTTTGCAATATTAATCAGAGTGTCGCCTTCGGAAGACGCGCTTTTCGTGGCGTCAACAGATTCCAAGGCCTCCTTATAGTGATCGACGGCTTTCTTGTATTCGCCCCACGCCAGGTAAAGCCCCGCCAAGTTGGTAAGAGTAATGAACCTGAGCTGGTTTTTCTCTTTGTTTGCGTCCAGGGCCTTTTGATAATTTTGCACCGCTTTCTGAAAACGCCCCCTGTCCTTTTCCATTTTTCCCAGATCGTTATATGCAGTGGCAACTCCCTCAGTGTCGCCTGCCTGCTCGAAGGCCTGAAGAGACTCACGCCCGTATCGTGCAGCGGTCCGATAGTTTGCCAAAGCCAGCCATGCGGCGGCCAAGTGATGGAGCGAACGACCTCTTTCTTTGGGGATCCCGGAGCGGCGGGCCAATTCCACAGCTTTGGAGTGATGTTCAGTAGCCTTCTTATATTGACCGGTGAAGAAGAATGTCTGCCCAAGACTGGTATGAGCGTCTTTCTGAGCTTTCACATCTCCTTTTTTCAGGGCCTTTTCAAGCTCGTTTCCGTGGAGTTTCACCAACCCTCGAGGATCGTTCAATGCCCGCTGCCTGCTGGACCGGCCCAATTCGGAAATCGGCTCCAAAATGCTTCCGGTACGGCGGGGAGGAGCCTTGGCCGCAGAAGAGTCCCGAGTCCCCTTCTCTACAAGCTTTCTCTCCCTGATTTTGCTAGTGTCCTTTTGCCCGACCGCCTCTTTACGCTTCAGGCTCTCATCCGATTTTCCCGAGTCCATGGACTGTTTCGATTTGCGGCTTTTGCGCCGGATCTGGTCTTCATCGGCCTGGCTCTGGGATTCCCCGGTTCGTCGCTGGCGCGATATCTCCTCCCTGTCGCTTGAATCCGATCGAGTACCGCCGAAAAATGTCTTTCCAATTGAGGAGTCCGGAATGATTAGAAGACAAACGATCGCAAAGATGGTTATGGACAGGCGGCAACCCTTTCTTGTACGTTCATTCGGTCTGTCGCTTCCTGCCCGATTTGTCATGCGGCCGTCTCCTAAAGGCTGAAAATGAACGCGGGACTTCACGGAACATCAATTATCGAGCCACATGTTGAAAACCGAGCTTGACGATTGCGTCCGTCCGGCGCACTTTCGCCTCTACCTGTATTGATTGGACGAGAGCTTCTTTGCTTGCGAACGAGACTGAAGCCCTTTCCTTGGGAACCGTAAAATCTGCGAAGCCCATAAGATTCATTTGCCGCTCAAGCTCGCCGGATATTTCTTTAACCTCTTGGGCCGCTGTCGGACCCCCTGGCGACCGGCTCAAGGTTTCATACAGTTGTTCAATTCTCGGGTTTCTGGTTCTGCTAGCCAGAAAATAGATAGTCTCTTCTCCAGGGTTGTCGTCCAGCACGTACCACCTTTCTCCACCGCTTGAAGGAAGCCAGTAAGTCATGCCTGCCTTTACCTCACCAGTCCCCTCGGTAAGCTGCGGATTAGGAAACAAACGGCCCACAGCTCCCCTGGAATCCCACCACAATATGTACACATAACAATCCGATTCAGGAACAAAAGTGATACCGACATGTTGCCCTGATTTCAACCGGGCCCCTTCAGTAAGCGGTTTTACCTGCCTGCTTTGGTCCTCATAATAAAACGTGACCTTGACCTTCAGATCCTGTGAAAAAGTTGGCGCAACAAAAACCGGTGTCTGTTCGGATCCTTTGGTTGCGTAAAACTGCGGATGCTGAAGCCCTTTTGTGGCCTTTTTGGTCTGATCGTAGACGTAATCGTACAGGTCTTTTGCCGAGATAGTGGATTGCTGAGATCCCTTTGCGGCTTCACCTCTGAGCCCTTTGAGCATGTAATGAGTAAAAATGCTGTTTCCGAATTTGGGCTTTTCATAGGACTCTTCTTCCGGCCTACTTGAAAGGATGCCCACCCTGCCGGAAACAGAGTTGAAAACCGAAAAGAACCTGTCTGTCTCCTTGGAGATGCTTTTCTGGATGCCTGGGCTGAATCCACCGGAATGGCATGCGTCTGCCACCAACAAAACGCGATCCGTGTCGATTCCCTTGAAGAGATTCTTGTCATTCATCATGAGCGCCGTCGCGAAAAGATTCTCCAACTGCGTATCGTATGTGACGAAGTAGAATTCATTGGGGAGTTTTTCGTCGGCCATTCCGTGGCCTGAAAAGTACATGATCACTATATCGTTCCTTCGGGCTCCCATAAGACCGTCTCTCAATGCTTTCGACACATTGGCCCTTGTAGCGTCTTCATTCAGCAGCAAAGTGATATGAGCCTTGGCAAAGTGTTCTTCACTTTCTTTCAGAAAATGATAAAAGTCCTTGGCATCCTTATCCGAAATTGTGAGAGGGGGAATATTGGGGTCCTGGAACTTTTTTACTCCGACTATCACGGCATACAGTTCGCTCTTGCTCAAATCAGAGCCATACGCAGGAATCCACAAAAGACAAACCACCCACAGCGTAACCACAACAAATACACTGATTGCTTTTGCAGAAAACATTTTTCCACACCATCTGCTTGCGCTCCATGTTTTCACGAATGAAACGTCTTGCACCACAACCAGGAATAATATTGAGGGCAGAGACGAAATGAGATTGTGCCTCTCATTCCATCCTCAGCCCGCTTATCACTGCATGCGTCGGATCAGTTGAGCCTGCCCTTGATACTTCACGGCATCTTCGTATTTCCCCAATTTATCAAACGTGAAGGCCAGGTTTTCCAGCGTGGTAGCCATTAATGGCCTATCCTTGCATGCTTGCTTGTCAATCAGATCAAGTGCCCTCTTGAATGCTTCTTCTGCAGAGGTGTACGTACCCGACTGGTAGTAATTGAATCCCATCTGATTCAGTTCTACGACAATAGGACAACTATCCTGAGGCGCGGCCACGGTTCTGGTGAAAACCACGGGTTGAGGTTCTGGTTCAATGGGAGACACGTCCACTGAAGGAATCTCTCCTCCACCACCGCCACCGCCTCCAAAGAAGCCACCTCCACCGCCACCTCCGCCCACCTTTGTGACATTCGTGACATTGGTAGTATTCTGCGTAATATCTACGGAATTGTTGTTACCGGATTGCTGCACCCCCCCCACGGTATTGCCGCCGCCAGTGGATACAGTGCTTCCTTGGGTGTTGCTGCCCTCACCGCCACCTGATTGGACCCCACCGGTCGTTACGCTGCCCTTACCTCCGCCGGTAACGTCTCCCTGGGTGTTGGTGGTTCCTCCAGCTCCGGCTCCGCCTTGTTTATCCTTGCCGAGGCCGCCCAGCTTGTCCTTGACGAGGTTGCCCAGATCGGGCCTCAAAACACCGGTGCCGACAAGCCCTGACGCCGGCAGTGCCGTCTTTACCAATGGAGACACTGATGAGGAAGGGGTAGTCGGGCCCCCGGTGCTCGTTGGCGTGAGCTTGGATTGGCCGGCCAGGCCAATTGATGACGAGGTAGGTTGATTGGCAATGCTGACTTTAGAAAGGTCCTTGGAACTGATGCCGGTTTTCGCTGTCCCGGTCCTTACCGGTGCAGTCTTGATCCCTGTAACGGTTCCTCCGGAGCTGCTTTGCCCGAGATTTGCATTTTGGGGTTTATTTAATTTGTTGCTGGTGCGTTTTGTGTTTGCCGTCGAATTCGTGCTGTTTGCTTGTTGGGTCCCCAGCGAACGTTGAGCCCCTTTGTCACGGCCCTTGGAAACTAAAGAGTCATCTTCTGCATCAAGATCGTCCGACTCTTCAGCATCTTCATTCGCAATCACTTCATTGGCAGTCGCTTCAACGGGCTCGGACGACTCGGGGATTAGTAAATGGTCTTCTTTTTCTGTGGTCGATTGGGCCGGGGCAGGGACGGCAAACGCCGTCAATAAAATGACCAGGCCCGCGACCACAATCAGGCTGATATATCGAGCATTTCCTGTCATGGCCCTGAACCTCCGCCTGACGTAATTCACATTGTGTTCTCCCGTGCCTTGGGGTGTCACTTTACCGCTTCCCGGTGAAACGCCTGATTTCCGCTACTGCTGCACTTGAGTTGCCGTCATGGCCACCGATTCACCACCCGCTCACCGGTGATTGGTACTTTTCGAACACCTGCAGCATTTCTTACCTGCTCAGATAGTGTCCATGCTTTTTGGAAAGGCAAGGGCTGATTGTTTTCAACGTAAGTCTTTTCAACGGTATATAATTCAATTATTTGATACCCAATCCATAATAAGCACGGTCGACCGTCACTATTCCACACTTATAAATGTAGGCAATGAGAGTGCAACGTTAGCACAATGAATCCAAAGCACTGTCAAGGCCGTCTGATCTGTCCGTGATTTCGGCTCTAATGAATCCTGAATCGCGCAAACCCAAAGAGGGACCAGACACTTTCTTGGCCTTGACCAATCGCCTGATCCCTTTCTGCAATGCGAAATGTGAAGTTAATTACCGACCTGGGTGCCACCCACGGTAACACCGCCACCACCGCCGATGACGTTACCCTGGACGTTTTGACCGCCACGCCCCCCGCCGCCGGTAACCTGCGTTCCACCGGATGTGACGCCTCCGCCACCACCGGATATGACGTTACCCTGGACGTTTTGGCCACCTCGACCCCCGCCGCCGGTCACCTGCGTCCCACCGGACGTGACGCCTCCGCCACCGCCGGATATGACGTTACCTTGGACGTTTTGACCGCCACCGCGTCTGCCGCCACCGGTGGCCTGGGTCCCACCTGATGTTATACCACCACCACCGCCGGAAATGACGTTACCTTGGACATTTTGGCCGCCGCGCCTGCCACCGCCGGAAGCTTGCGTCCCACCGGATGTTATACCGCCACTTTGCGGTTGACCGCCACCGCTATGGTGGCGCCCTTTCTCCACTAGGCTGTCATCGCTGTCATCTTCTTCGGCTTCTATGTCAACTTCGTCTTCAGCGTACATTTGAGCCAAGAGAATCGGCCCGTCTTTCGAGTCAGATTTGGCTCCAACAGGCGCTGCAAGTACCAGGATGAGCAGAAACGCCAAGGAACCGGCAAGAGCCAGCACCGTCAATGCTTTCTTGTTCGTACCCATGATTACCAGTCTCCCTTCGCAATTGTTGACAATACCGTCGGTACCGTCGTGTTTTGGAATCCGAGGGAGCATTGATCATTTTTCAGCTTCTTTGTATGCTGAAATCACAACAATTCTGACGCGCTCCCTTTGCCGGATTCATCGGCAATTGAAACCTCAGACACTTAAGCACACTATTTTGGTCCGGGTTTTTTCCAGCCGGAGGAAGTCGAAAATGTTTTTTGGCATCTGAAAAAACTCGAAAGGCTTTCCGATCCTTCCCCTGCACCCGTTTTTTCTTAAGCATTGTCAGGTTTTCTGAATCCGATCCTCCAATTTGAGTGCACCCATTTACTCCAACACTTGAGCTGCTCTTGCGTCAAATAATGGTCATCCCAGGTGGAAAGGCAAGAGGGGTGGTATAATTATCATGCTGTATCCAGTGCCCAAGCAATTTCTCGTTCCAAGACTCTGCCTCATATGCGCTAACTTGTGGATGTTCGGCTCTTTATCCGTCATTCCGGCGAAGGCCGGAATCCAGTCTTTTAAAACGGATTCTGGACCCCGGCCTTCGCCGGGGTGACGGTGTTGTACTTGGCTAAGTAGCTGAAATAACGT
>JACRDE010000026.1 GCA_016212935.1 Desulfomonile tiedjei
GATTGCCATTGCGTTTCACTTGGAGGGGCCGTCTCAGTCCCATGAGACTTCAGGATGTCCACAGTTGCCCGGCCGTCGTTTTGATTTCCCTGACCTTTAGGCTTAGACGCATTCGTCGCCGCGGTCGGGTTGGCACTACGCTCGGCTGATTCCGGGATGTCCTTTTTTGCAACGTTGTTGCGTGTAGATGCCAGGCACCCCACCAACCCAAGGACCAATAATCCGGTCAACCCGAACCTCAGCCACCACCTTAACAATAGCTTTGCAGAGCCCCCCTTCGCGGATTCAAGTTCTGCTTGTCTGATGTGGAACAGGGCAATGAACAATACTGTCCCTCGACTTCCCGGTCATGCGAATTCCATGACGATTATATCAGTTCGGCGTGAGGCGGAGCAAGCAAAAACCAGGATCTAGCTCCATGATTCACCCATTTTTGCGAGTAATTACAAATTGAATTGAAGCTTAAACTTCACATGCAGACCCCGGTGTGGTATAGAATTTCCGCCTTTGATCAATGAAACCCCGAAATGTGGAAAAAAGTACAAGAACAAAATTGTCGAACGCGAGTCAAACCATTAGAAATTCAGTTCCCGTCCAGAAGGAGAAGCATCCATGGCAAAAGTCCGTTCTAGGGCATTCCTAATTCCGGTAGCGATCGTCTTGGCAGCAAGTCTGGTGGCGATCGTTGCCCCCTCCACTGTAAAGGCCCAGGCGCCCGCGGTATTGAAGCAGCTTGATGAGGCCCTGGTTCATGTAGCAGAGAAGGTAACACCCGCTGTTGTAAACATCAGCTCCAGTAAAAAAGAATCTACAGCTCTCAGTGGCGATTTGGAGCCGTTTTTCAAGAATCATCCCTTCCGAGAGTTTTTCGGTGACGAATTATTCAAGAAATTTAAGAAAGGTCCCAACAAGCCCGATCCTGGACTTCGGCAGCAGGGCATGGGATCCGGAGTGATCGTGTCGCCTGAAGGACTCATTCTTACTAACTCGCACGTTGTGAAAGACGCGGACGAAATCACAGTAAATCTGTCGGACAAGAGATCTTTTAAAGCCAAGGTAATCGGTACGGACCCGGAGAGCGATGTAGCGGTAATCAAGATCGACGCCAAAGGGCTTCCCACAGCGATCCTCGGGGATTCTTCCAAGCTGCGCGTGGGTGAACTGGTCATGGCGATCGGAAACCCGTTCGGTCTGAACCGCACAGTCACTTCAGGCATAGTGAGTGCAACAGGGCGCAGCAATGTCGGAATCATCGATTATGAAGATTTCATCCAGACTGACGCAGCTATCAACCCTGGCAACTCGGGCGGTCCCCTCGTAAACATCAACGGCGAAGTGGTAGGTATCAATACTGCCATAGCCAGCAGGAGCGGCGGTTATCAGGGAATCGGATTCGCCATCCCAGCCACAGCCGCTAAACTCATCATGGAAGACCTTGTGAAGGACGGCAAAGTCCGCCGGGGGCTCTTGGGCGTCAACATTCAGAATCTTGACGAGTCTCTGGCCAAATCCTTCGGTAGGACCGACACCAACGGTGCTCTGGTTTCACAAGTAGTCGAGGGCAGCCCCGCTGAAAAGGCTGGCATCAAAGCCGGTGACATCATAGTGAAATTCAACGGTCAGGACGTATCAGGAGCGGCTGAGCTTAAGAACCTCGTTGGCCGCGAAAAACCCGGCACCGCAGCCAAATTGAGCATAGTCCGGGAAAATAAGCCCATGGAATTCTCCATCACGATAGCTGAGCGAACGACCAAGGCTCTGGGTTCCGCTGCTCCATCAGCTCCGGCAGAGACATCCGATGAGCTCGGAGTGGAAATTGAGAAGGTCCCAGTGGCTGCGGCCGAACAAATGGGGCTGAAAGAGGGCGAAGGCGTTCAGATAAAGGATCTGCAACCTGATGGAACCGGATCCAGGATGGGGTTGCGCGCTGGTGACGTTATACTCGAAGTTGACGGTAAATCCGTGACCGGTGCAGCAGAATTCAACAAAGCTGTAAAAGAGGCCAAAGCAAACAAGATCATCCGCTTGAAGATTCAGCGAGGAACTTCTAAAGTTTTCCTCGGATCACCACTAGGCTAATCTCTTAAACGACGGCTCCCGGGTCGAAATGGTCCGGGAGCTCAATTCCGCAGTACACACTCAGGACGGTCTCAGATCTATTCCGTCACATGAAATTGACCTCTATATTAAATCCGTGCCGCTCTAAATCCTTTAGCAGCGCGTGAGCCGCCTGCCGAAACAGGGATTTGTGGTCGCGAGCGTTTCCTATGCGGCGCATTTCTCCAGGGAAGACACTGTCTTTGGAATCGAAAACCCCGTCATTGAAATAATTGTCCAGCGCTTCCTCCCAGCTACCCTTCAATTGGAAATTCTGAGAATGGCATAGAGGAAAACAAACCTGCTGTTCCAGAAACTCCTGGGCCACCCTTACTTCCACGTGAAGGCCTGCCCTGTATGTGACGTCAGCCACCGGAGTGCCGTTGTGAGAAAGATGTGCTACTATGATCATGGCTGCTTTCCCTGCTAGAGAATTTCCTTACCCGCGTGGGTAAGAGTACTTTCATAAATTGTCTGATACTAGCAAGTTGAGTCAACTATGTCCAGCTCGAGTGGATTTTGCATGATCAAGACCGCTTCACAGGACGGATTTTACATTTTTGGGGGCCTAAGCTCAGCGGGTTTTTCTTTAGGTCTTTTTGACCGGTGCCTGACTTCGAACGGGAAGCGGGGAGACGTTGTGGCGGTGCGCTGGGCCTAAATGCAGAAAGTCCTGTTTGGGTATGGTGGCTCGCACCAGAGATTCTGTAGCGGATTTGTGTTGTTTTATCATGACTTGCAGACATCGGGTCTGGGGACTTGACAAGGGATATGGACTAGTTTAATGATTCCTAACTCGAGGGGCGGGAAAAGCAGTCTTGCGCCGAAGCAACTATGTATTAATTTAATTTTAGTGGGTTGCAGACAATTTTGAGTAACTGCAATGCAATAGCCGGTAATGGCTTAGCCTCACTCGGGATTTTGTTGGGCCTGATAATCCGGGAGGCTGTGCAGCCCGATTTCGTGATGAGCTGCTTGGTAAAACAAAATTCCGGAACCGGATGGGAGGTTATGTTAAGAATGGAACCGTGTCCTGTACTGGTGAAAGGTAACAGAGAAACGGACAGGCCTTACAGAAGGGTGGATTGCGATCACTACGGGGATTGCCTTGACACCGCGCTGAGGAGCCGATGGTCCGACTTTTCTTGTTCCGAGTGCCGGGCTTACACGAGAACACGATTTATCGAACAGGCTACCGGCTCGGACGATTATTGGTAGGCAGTTACATTTCTTCGGGGAAAAGAGGTGAAGCGGGTACCTGCAGTAGTAATATGGGCTGTCGCGTTCGCCTACGTTGAGTCCTCTCTTGTGGAATACCTGAGGGCGCTTTACTACCCTGTGGAGCGCGGGGGCTTCCAGTTTCCGATCCTTACACTGGAACAGTTTCAACTTATGGGAGACGAGCATGTTCGTCGCCTGTTGATTGAGTTAGGCCGAGAAGCGTCCACTCTCGTCATGCTGGCCGCTGTCGGAATCGCGGCTGCAGAAAATCGCCGCGAGGCTTGGGCCCATTTCATGATATCTTTCGGGGTCTGGGACATCTTTTTCTACATTTGGCTGAAATTGTTCATTGATTGGCCCCAAGGACTCATGACGTGGGATCTTCTTTTCCTGGTCCCTCTACCATGGGTTTCACCGGTCCTCTGTCCTGTGCTAGTATCACTTGCAATGATTCTTGCAGGCCTGTCCGTGCTCTATTTCGAAAGAGCAGGGCGGCCGCTCGAAGTTTCCTGGACCGGCTGGGGGTTGATCGCGGCGGGAGGATCCATTGTCATTGCTTCCTTCTGCTGGGACTACAAGAACATCATGGCCGGAGGGATGCCGGCTCCCTTCAATTGGCCGCTTTTTGTTGCAGGTTTTATGCTATCCGGTGTCACATTCTTGCGCGTGATTTGTCGCGCGCGGTAATCACAGAATCTGGAATGGGTCCGGCGAGGAGGAATATTGTGGGGCAAGAAGAAAAGATCGGTCATCGTGTGGTAGGAACCATAACAGGGGTAAAGGGATCCTGCAACGTCGGACACAAGTTAGGCGATCGGCTGGAATTAAGCGGCCGCTCTAGCGGCGGGCTCTGCGGTTTCTTCTATCATCAGGCATTTCCTTACATTATCATGCTGCAATTCGGCGGCGGATTCCCGCCTGAGTGGGGGGGGCCGGACGTTGTCGTGCTGGACTGCATCGATCGAGCTAATGCCGTGACCATGGAGCTAAGGCGGATGAACGACTGACCATGGGATGTGGTCCGGCTACCTAGCTCGAAGGCGCGGCTCAAAACATACGGCGCAGACGGGTTTGTAATGATTGACGAAACTCCGGTCCGTTTTGCGGGCGCGACGTCCACGTCGTTTCTACGAAAACGGGAATCCAGAAAGCAGGCCAGAGATTTCCAGACCGATCATTGAACTGCACTGGGTTTCGCCGGGGGAATCTCTTTGCTTTTTCCGTACTCCTGCATTTTATCTTTAATCCGGCCCCTGTGTTTAATGGTGGCCGCTTCCAGGTTCTCCAACGCCTCTAAATACTTGGGCTCATCCGTTCCAACAATTCTTGTGTAACCGTATTCGATTATGGTGGTCTCCAGATGATAAGCGACCAGGAGAGCGTTGTGCATCGTCAAATCCCCATTCTTTAGTCTCTCGCTATCTGAAAGAATTCGCGAAATGAACGTCCTTAATGCCGTGGTGGAAAACAATTTCCCTGGTTCAAATTTATGCGGCTTGCGGGCGATCATTCGTGCCAATTGAGCCAGAACATCCGCATGCAGCGCCTCCTCGTCAGAAAGGCGCTTCCAAAAGTCCGAATCCTGGAAGAACACTTCTGAGCAGCTTCTGTAGAAATGCCCTACGGTCTTTTCTACCTCAATCATAACCGAAATTGTCCGGATGACGTCTTCAAGGGAGTCTTCCGACATGGCAAGGTCCTTCCTAGCGCGCTCGGTCGACTTTCAATCTCTCTACATGCTAGTCCGGGCATGTTCGAGGTCATTGAGTTCGCAATGTATTGTGAGCGGCCCTGTTCAGTCTGCCATTATGCTCTAACACAGCTTTGCTCAGTATTTGGGACAGGTTTCAGCGTACTTCTTCTTGTGCCTTTCTATGGCTTTTATGAATTCTTCGTTTCCCTGCACGCTTCGGCTCAATTCCACGGCAACATAGGTGTCCCAAGCGAGACCTTGGTAAATGCTCAGGAGCTTGGAGACCCGATGCGCGTCAGCATACTTTTGTAGGATCGAGTTCAGCTCCCGAAAAGCGCTTCTCATTCTTTCGCGTGCAGCAGAGGAATCGTTAGCCCTCAGGCTGACATCGACTTCCGAAAAGAATTTCCCGACAGATTGGCATATGGTCTTTGTCAATTCTTCGTCGCTCACTGGGGTCTCTGGCTGAATGGCCTTTTCCTGCACTGGTTTCGGTTTTTCAGCCTGTGGCAGCTCTTGAGGAGCAGCGGCCTTCAATGCCGAGGCCCTCAATTCATAAACAAGGTTCCTGAGTTGGTTGACTTCGTCTCTCAGATTTGAGAGGTCTTTCTTTACGCGATCCATCTCGCTGAAAATGTCCTGCGACTGAGCGCTCGACGCTGAACCGATGATAATGATCACTAGCAAACAAATCTTCGACCAAGTTCCGAACTTCATGTCTCCAACCCCCGTTTGAAACTTTAGATTGACGGTTTCCCGCCCTATGCCGCACTCGATACCCGCCGAGCGATTTGCCGGGCAAATGGGTCCCACGGTCCTGCTCTCGTCGGCCTCCTCGGAGGCTAAGTTGCTGAAAGTGGCCGTGCCTGACTACGAGTATAACACCGCGTACGCGACCTATCCATCATGATCTTGGCCCGGTCCCACATTAGTTGAATGATTGTCACAGACGTGATGCGCGCTGGGTGCAGTATTTTTGCATAAGGCGTGTGGTAGTCCATGTCATGAGCTTTGTGATGATCATGCCTCGGCAGTGATATACAAGGCTACCACGGGACACCCATGCTCCAGCAGCCATTCCCTGAGCCGAGTCAAATCGTCGGCAAAAGTCCCGAAGGTCTCCAAGACCGACCTTTCGGTCGTCGCGTCCCTGATGATCAAACAGGCCGTGACAAATTTCTTGTGGACATTCAACCCGCAACAAATGGGGTGCAAAACCGTCACTACGCTGATATCCTGTGCCTGGGACATAGTCAGCCTCCTGCTCTGATTCAAGATTTTGCTCATGCAGAATTCTGCCATGATCCTTTCACTCTAGGTATTCTCATTTTTCATTGTGCCCCTCAGGGGCATAGGGGTTGGTATAGGTCGCATGAGATCGAAGAAGAGGTGAGACCCATGCCGGATGAAAAACAAGTTTCAGCCCTACAGACCCAGCACGCAGACGACTTCCTCTATTTCTTTTTGAGGGTGCGAAAAGACCGAGTGCGCAAAGTTGTCCACCGCATCCGACTCTCAGCATCCGGACGAGAGCCCTGACCAGCTTTCCAGACGCCTTGTTTCGGAGAAAAGCCAGCTCTCATTTATAGGCGGCACTCTTACACACTTACCCATGCTCATTCCCGGCATCGGACAGGCATTTCAGCTTCTCGGTTTTGTGAGTGGGACGTCATTGATGACCCGGATGACCTTTATCTAATTTTGGAAATCGCCTTACTGTATGAGAAAGATATCGATCACCAGGAGCGAATTCCGGAGATGATCACGGTTGTGGCCGCTGTGGGATTGGGCGCGTCCGTTCCCTTTCTTGTAAGCCTGCTGGAGCTGAACCCATGGTATTCGCTCCCCGCTGCGGCCGCATCAGCGACTATGGTCACTCAGCTCATCGGAGAGAGTGCCATCGGATTTTACAGCAATGGAGGGAAATCAGCGACCTCCGAGGGTGCTTCCGTTCCGGATGACCTTGCGATTGGCCTATAACCGTTTCGCGACCACCATATGGTTGTGTTCGGAAATAACTGGGGGAGTCTTCAGCCTAGGCGCTTGACCACAAAGATTGCTCAGGATCGGACGAAGGCCGCAACCGATTCCATTTACTACGCTTGACACCGTTCAGTCCTTCAGTGGCTAATGCATCCGCCTGCCCGTTTTCCTGCCTCGGAATCCACTTAAGGCGCCAACCTGGGTTCTCGAGGAAGAAGCGGCGCAATCTCATAATAAGCTCCAGAAATCGATTGGAATTTCTCGTGTTCATTTGACCGTTGACCTGGCATATAACGGTTCTGCTGTCGCCGTGTATTGTCGCCTCATTTATTCTCAAGAACGTGAGACGTTCTACCACGGCCACGAGTGCCAGATACTCTGCCTTGAGAGCGTCCCCACGACCTGCGAATTCAGAAGCCCGGCATACGGGAAAACCATCACGGTCGCGGATGACATACCCGATTGCGCAATAGTTAAGAAAACACGAACCATCGAAGTAGGCCTTACAGCTCATATGATACATCCTCATCGGACGATCGGGACTGAGAAAGAAAATTGTCCCTTATTTTTGCGAGCTTCGACCAGCGTTCTGCTGCTGGGTTTCCTAAGTCCGCAACTCGCTGGAAGCATCCTAGAACCCGCTCCAGTCCGGCCAGCGCCGGCTACCGACGGAGTCGCACAAATCCGATATGGCGATGGTGCCGTTCAGAAAAAGACGAAGCGGTATCAGTTATCGGGTCGAGCCATCTTCACCTCCTTACTGTTGGGGGCAATCGGCCCCTATTTCTGACGTACTTCAACAGCGATTCGGATGGAGCATTCTGCAAATTGACCGAACTCGGGGACGAGAATAGGAGCGAGAAGTTAGGTGTGTGTGAGGCAGGAATGAGAAAACGATCAAGTCTTCCCATCTTTGTCACCCATACTTGTCATCAAAGCTCTGAGCGAGACGAATAGAGCAGGGAAGGCAATTGAATCGCTTTCCAATTGCCATCCGGTATGATTTGTGTCCCACCAGGGCTGCATTCCAGTGCGCCTTCAAATAAGGAATGCAATAGGGGTCAGAGAATCTTTGTTTCAATGCCATTCCATCGCGCGCGGGGATCACGGAAACTATTGCAGTGAGCAGTCACTGCCTATTTATGCTCCGGTTTCTGAGCCGGATGAGACTTCTCCTCTGCCTTGCCATGATCCGCTGCTTTGCCCAGAAATTCTGGCAATTGCAGGCCGACCGTTTTCGCCATGTCATGCATTGGCGGAAGCACTCCCAGAAGACGGCGACCTAGATCCGAAATACCTCCATCGCCGCCCCCGTCCCACACTATCATTTTCTCGATTGGCAGATTCTGTATGGCTTCAGCCTGAATGTGAGTGAGTTCCACCAGCTTTTCGATCAAAAGAAGTGCCGCAGTCAGTGAAGGGTCAGCCCCGCAGGACTGGATGAGAGCCTTGTAACCTTCGGCCCTGGCGTTTAGCTGCGCCTGAGCCCCCTGCGCTTCAGCCTGCATGCGAGCGAAGACCGCTTCAGCTTCACCCTTTGCTACCAGGGCCTTTTGCTGTCGTTGTGCTTCTGCGTTCACCACGGCCTTTTTTCTGTCCGCTTCAGCCGGGACCACCACTTCGGCATTCAAGCGCGCTTCCTCTCGCCGTGCACGGGCTTCTTCGGCCAGCTTTTCGGACTCCTCCTTCGCCACTCGAACCGTGGCATCGGCCTGGGCTGCGGCGCTTTGTGCTTTGGCTCTCGCCCCCTCCTCGGCAACTTTTTGGGTAGCCTGGAAACCAGCTTTGTTTGCGTTTGCAGTAGCTTCAGTTTCAACTGCCTGAGCATCCAGCACTGATGTTTTCTGGCGGCGGTCGCGGGAGGCTTCTGCCTCTCCAATGGACGCGGAGGCTTCTGCAGCAGCTACTGCTTTGCGGCGATCCCGTTCGGCTTCAGACTCTCCGACCGAAGCTTCTGAGTTGGCCGCTGCAACGGCCCGGCGCTGGTCGCGTTCGCGTTCAGCTACACCGATTTTGCCGAGCTTTTCTTGTTCCGCCACATCGATGATGGCCTGGTTCACCGCTTCTGCTGCGGCTTTTCTGCCAAGCGCCTTTATGTAGCCGCTATCGTCCTCGATGTCCTTTATATTGACATTGATTACGCTCAGCCCTATTTTTTCGAGTTCCACTGATACTGCGTCGTTGACCTTTGCCATGAACGCTTGCCGATCCCGGTTGATCTCTTCTATGCGCATGGTCGCAATTACTGCCCGCATCTGGCCCAAAATAATGTCCTGGGCCTGTTTGCGAACGTCGTCAAGAGTCTGCCCCAGTAATCTTATTGCAGCGTTCTGCATAATACCCTGCTCAGTGCTGATTGCGGCAGTCACCGTAGTGGGCACGGAGACGCGAATGTTCTCCTGAGATAGGGCGTTGGTGAGCTCGATGGGAACAACGAAAGGCTCGAGGTCCAACCATTCAAAGTACTGCAAGACCGGCCATACAAAAGCCGCTCCTCCGTGCACGCATTTCGCAGCTCCCTCTCCGGTTTTTCCGTAAATCACCAGTATCCGGTTGGAAGGGCATCGTTTATATCGGCCTACGA
Organism: Desulfomonile tiedjei; assembly: GCA_016212935.1. Taxonomy (GTDB): domain Bacteria; phylum Desulfobacterota; class Desulfomonilia; order Desulfomonilales; family Desulfomonilaceae; genus Desulfomonile; species Desulfomonile tiedjei_A. Next base: position 9,579 of record JACRDE010000026.1, read on the forward strand.
ATACCCATAAGAGCACGCATAGAATTACCCCAAGCAGAACCGTCAGCGTGACGGCAGTCATCATATTCATACCTCCTTACTAAAGGGGCTTAACTTCGAGCACGTTGTTTTCGTCCATTCCCACAACAGTAACCTTGGTTGATGCTGGCAGGGGCATTCCGTCCGACGAACGGGCTTTCAAGAAACTGATGACGCCGCTGACTGAGACTCGGATTTGTCCGACGCCCTGAGCTGGAATTTCCAGGTACACCGTCCCTTCAGTTCCGATCGCAGTCCAGTAGCTTATGTTTCCTCTTTCTTGCAGGCGAAGAAGGCCGTAAAGGAGATAGGAAACCCCAAACATCGCTAGCAAGCCCCAGAATATGCTGTAAAGGAAGGCCAGTGCGGGAGAGGTTCCTTCATACAAATAGAGGGTCCCGGACCAGC
>JACRDE010000333.1 GCA_016212935.1 Desulfomonile tiedjei
GATCAGTCGGTTCCCCCGCAGGACCGAACGTTTACCTCCGAGACCCAAAACTGTGGGGATCGGCTCCTAGCCTGAAGCTTTCATAATTGTGCTTCCTTCAGTAGCTCACTTGCAGCGGCGCAAAGCAAATCCGAGATTTTCGGGCTTCAGATTTTTCAAAAACTTACCGCACACAACAAAATATTTCTCTGGGGCAATTGACAGTTCCCCCATCGAGCTTTACCTGTTAGGTAAAGTACTTTCGGACGATAGAGTCACCACGTGAGGATTGCATCCCTCTTCTATCTTTTCGATTACCAGCACCCACACCGAGTATTTCAGGTCAGTAATGACCGAATTGGGATGTAACTTTTGAAGGACTTGTAGAGTCCGTCCATTATCTTATTGTATGCCGGTCGAAATGATTCCCACTGTTGCGAAATAAGGTGGAAAATCATTGCCGGGAGGTCCAGCGCGACGCCGCGGATCTCTGAGGGTAAGTCAAATCCAAGGAGCCCGAAATGCGAGCGGATAAATTCACTCTTAAATCTCAAGAAGCCCTTGAGCTGGCCCAAAATACTGCTGCAAACAGAGGAAACCCGCAGGTGGACGTGGAGCACCTGCTGTTGGCGCTGCTCTCCGACGAAGGAGGACTGTGTGCAGAAATCCTCAAGAAACTCGGAGCCGACGTGGATCGCATTCGCAACGAGACTCTCCAGGCTGTGGAACGGTTGCCCCAACAAAGCGGAACAATGACCGCAGACAGATACTTTTCAAGCCAACTGAGAGCAGTCCTTGAAGCTGCATTCAAGGAGATGGAACAACTCAAGGACGAATACGTTTCAGTGGAGCACTTGCTCATAGCCGTCTCCGAGGCTTCAGGGACTCAGGCCGCACGGATTCTCAGCTCACGCGGCGTCACCAAGGATAAGATTTACACGGTCCTGACCGAAATCCGAGGGACCCAAAGGGTCACGGACCAATCTCCCGAAGAAAAATATCAGGCGCTTAAGCGGTTTACCAGAGACCTCACGGAACTGGCCCAAAAGGGAAAACTTGACCCTGTGATCGGTCGCGACGACGAGATCAGGCGCATAATTCAGGTCCTGTCACGCAGGACCAAGAACAATCCGGTGCTCCTGGGCGATCCCGGAGTCGGCAAGACGGCAATAGTGGAAGGGCTGGCAGGAAGAATAATCTCAGGCGACGTTCCTGAATCCCTCAAGGGCAAACGAGTGCTCGCACTGGACATAGGGCAATTGATAGCAGGCGCCAAGTATCGCGGCGAGTTCGAGGATCGGCTCAAGGCAGTGCTCAAAGAGGTAACCACAGCGGCCGGTGAGATAGTGCTATTTATCGACGAGATGCACACACTGGTGGGCGCGGGTGCGGCTGAAGGGGCTGTGGATGCGTCTAACATGCTGAAGCCAGCACTGGCGCGCGGAGAGCTGCGGGCCGTCGGGGCCACGACTGTCGACGAATACAGGAAGTACATCGAAAAGGACAAGGCCCTTGAGCGCCGTTTTCAACCGATCTACGTCGCGGAACCATCTGTGGAGGATACCATCTCCATATTGAGGGGCCTCAAAGAGCGATATGAACTCCACCACGGCGTCAGGATTCAGGACTCGGCCATTATCGCTGCAGCCACGCTCTCGCACAGATATATCACGGACCGTTTTCTCCCGGACAAGGCGGTGGATCTAATTGACGAGGCTTCTTCCAAGCTAAGGATCGAAATCGACTCCATGCCCACAGAGATCGACGAGATAGACAGGCGCATAATCCAGCTTCAGATCGAAGAACAGGCGCTTACCAAGGAATCCGATGCGGCTACGAGAGAGCGCCTCGAAAAAGTCCGTGAGGAGATCCAGCGACTCACAGCTGAATCCAACGCACTAAAGGAGGAATGGCGAAAAGAAAAGGATGTAATCGCTGCCATCAGAGAGCTCAAGGAAAGACTGGAAAGGGCGAAGGTAGAGTCAGCGAAAGCCGAGCGCGAAGGCAACCTGGCCAGGGCCGCCGAACTGAAATACGGGATGATAATCTCTCTGGAAAACGACATCAAAACCAAGAACGAAGAGTTGTCCCAGCTCCAGAAAGGCGGGGGACTCCTGAAAGAGGAAGTGGGGCCGGAAGACATTGCCGAAGTTGTTGCCAAGTGGACGGGCATTCCAGTTTCGAAAATGCTCGAAGGCGAGTTGGAAAAGCTCCTAAAAATGGAGGAGCGGATTTCCCTCCGCGTCGTCGGACAGCCTGAGGCAATCGTAGCTGTAGCTGACGCTGTTCGCCGTGCACGTTCCGGACTGCAGGACCCGAATCGTCCCATAGGCTCGTTCATTTTCCTTGGCCCCACCGGTGTAGGTAAGACCGAGCTGGCACGGGCCCTGGCCGAGTTCCTTTTCGATGACGAGCAGGCCATGGTCAGAGTAGATATGTCCGAGTACATGGAAAGGCACTCGGTCGCTCGGCTTATAGGCGCTCCCCCTGGCTACGTGGGTTACGAGGAGGGCGGCTATCTTACTGAAGCGGTCCGGCGCCGCCCCTATTCGGTGGTTTTGTTCGACGAAATCGAAAAAGCCCATCCGGAGGTTTTCAATGCACTGCTCCAGATCCTGGATGACGGCCGTCTCACTGACGGAAAAGGCCGCACCGTGGATTTCAAGAACTGCATCATCATTATGACTTCCAATATCGGTTCAGTTGAGATCCGTGATTTTGCAGGAAAAGACGAAGAAAAGATGCGGCACAGGGTAATGGAAGCTCTTAGGTTCCATTTCAAGCCCGAATTCCTTAACAGGCTTGACGACATAATAATTTTCCACGCCCTGACCAAAGAGCAGATCAAGCAAATCGTGGATATTCAGATTCGGAGGCTCAACAAACGGCTTGCGGACAATAAGTTAGAATTGTCACTCGATCCCGCGGCACGAGAGCTGCTCGCATCCGAGGGGTTTGATCCTGCCTACGGAGCTCGTCCCCTGAAACGTTCGATCCAGAGACTTATCGAGAATCCGCTTGCTCTGGAAATCCTCAAGGGGAGATTCAAGCCGGGAGACGTCATCGGAATAAGCGCAGAGGGAGATCACTTGGCGTTCGAGGCAAATGCATGATACAAGCGCACTTCATGGCAACTACCATCAACTTGTTTCTGAGAGGTGGCTTTTCAGGGAAAATGCTGGCGGGGTACTCGGTTGGAAATTGGAAGGGATTTTCGAGGATTCAGCCGCTGAGCCTCCAAAGGGAATCGCAGCGTTCAAGAAGCTCGTGGATGAGGACAAAGTCCAAGCTGTAATGGGAGTGATTTCGAGCCAAGTAGCCATTGAATTGATGCCGTTGGTGAAAGCTGCCAAAACGCCGCTCATTGTCACCACGGCAGCGACCCCTTTCATAACTGGACATGGCTGCAATCGATACACATTTCGCATAGGTTGGAGTTCGGATCGGTATGTCCGCGGAGCTGCAACAGTGGGAGCAACCAGGTAAACAACCACGTGAACAGCACGTGGTTGTTTACCTCAATGATATTGATTTGCCGGTAAGAGCACAGCCTCAACTTCACTTCGGAGTACCATCGCCCGCGGCAATTCAGCCTGTTACCTACTTTATGGGGCATTCGTGTATACTCAAAAGATGACAACGAAAAGGTACTTGCGACGGCTTCATTTTTTCATGACTCTGTTCGGAATCAACCCTCTTGCTACTCTGCAGGCACTCAGGGGATTGCCATTCTACTTGCGAGACCTGAGAGCGATTAGAAAGCAGCTAAGGAACACGCACAGCGACTTTGCCTGGGCTGAACTCTATCCATGCTTCTTGGATAGAGTTGCTGACAGTGGTCTCGCTCGAGGGCACTATTTTCATCAAGATCTTCTTGTAGCGAGAAGAATATTCGAGAATGCCCCTGAGCTTCATGTTGACGTAGGTTCCAGAATCGATGGATTCGTCGCACACGTGGCATCATTCCGCACTCTAGAGGTATTCGACATACGGCCGATGGCAACAGGCCTCCCTAACATCAATTTCGTCCGATGTGACTTTATGGGAGAGATTCCCGAGTCTTTGACGAGCTATTGTGATTCGCTTTCTTGCCTGCATGCTCTGGAACACTTCGGTCTAGGCAGATACGGAGATCGAATCAACCCGGATGGACACCTGATCGGTTTTGAAAATCTCCACAAGCTCCTGAGAGTGAACGGCAAGTTCTATTTCTCCGTGCCGATCGGTCGCCAGAGGATAGAATTCAACGGCCACAGGGTGTTCTCAATGAAGTATCTGTTGAGTCTTGTCGGAGAAAGATATGTAATTGATTCGTTCTCGTTTGTCGATGACAACGGAGATCTATTCGAAAACATCGAATTGACGGAAGATGGAGTGGCCGGCAATTTTGGGTGCAATCTTGGCTGTGGTATTTTTGAAATGACCAAGGTCAAGTAAGCATGGGATCACGGACTATCCATTTGTGGACGCAATCTTGAGCGCGCCTCCCGACGCAATTCGGTAGAACAGAACGACTCACCGTCCAGTTGTCAAAATGGCAAGCGCTCAAGCGCTGTAACGATGAGTGGGGTTGGGCGCTCCCGGTCTGAAAGTGTTAATGGCGGAAATGTCCACTTCTGCTTTGTAAGATTCCTCGAATTGTGTGACCGAGTCATTGACGACAGCCGAGAGTTCTCCGGGAGACAGGGTTGCCCGGATGTTTATGGTCACTTCCAGGTGGGACACCGGCCCGGTAAAAAGGCCATCCAAAACAGGTTTTTCGCCGATCTGCGTGACTCCGGCCTTGACGCTGCCCGACTGTCCGACCACCAGCAACTTGAGATGCCCGATTCTTCCATCTCGGTCTGCTATGCCCTTTGCCAGCATCTCGGTCAGCCGGCCACCGATCATCTTTCCGTCAACCGGTTCGGCGAGAGTCACGGACGCCATCCCGTTCAACCAGCCCATCTCCGCCTCGGCATCAGCGTAGCTCTGGTAATCGATTTCTTTGAGCCAGCGTTCTCCAGGGGGCGTCGCCCTGACCAGATTCAGCCACTCTTCCATCCCGACACCTTCCTTGGAGGAAATCCCGAGTGCATTGGATTCCGGATATGATCGGCCGACCTCCTCAAGTATCTCCTTAGTACGTTCGCCCTGAAGAGTGTCCACTTTTGTGATGACAATAAAATCCGCCTCCTGAAGCTGTTTGTCAAAGAGATACTTGATAGACCAGGGTGTGCCTGAATCAGCGATCTCAGTCCATCGATCCGGTTCCACGAGCACGGAATAGGCCAACACATGCACCTTGTCCTTCATCAAAGCACGCATCGGCCTTATCACTGTGGCGACAATGTCCGTGCAACTTCCCACGGGCTCTGCAAGAATGACATCCGGGGCAGCTGTGGCAATGCTATGACTGATCGCATCGGCAAGACCGTTAAAATTACAGCAGAAGCATGAACCAGCCACTTCTTCAGCCTGAATTCCATGACCGGACAAGAAAACCGTATCCACGAGTCCCGTAGCCTGGTCATTGGTAATGGCAGCAGCCTTCAGCCCTTTCCCGGCAAGAATCCTCGCGAGGGACCGAATAGCGGTGGTCTTACCCGCGCCGAGAAATCCTCCGACAAAGAGCACCTCAGGAATGTTGGTCATAGCCCTCGCTCCTTTTCTAACGCAACCGGCCGGGGCACCGTGGCGGACCGGCATTTGTTGGATACGTATCGATCAAGCATATGGATGGGGTATTACCCGTCGTCTGCGCCAAGTTGGCCTCACGGACCTATACGGATTTGCGTTCAAAGAAGTAAGAGTTGGGGAAGAACTTCGTACAAGAAGTCTCTCTCCAATCTCACTCGTTTGAATGCAACAGGTATTACTTCCAGTTTGAAGCTTCCCGCATTTCGCTCCCATTGACACACTGGGCCTGACAAGAGCAGGACTCGAGTTGTCTGGCTCGGATCGCCATCAGAGGAGCGATGAGATATCTGAAGAATACAGCTGCAGCCGCCCCTGCCAGGAGCGGTGCGGCTATGTAGACGACGAAGAAGCCACCCTGAGGCCCGGGGATGGCCACTGAATTCCAACCGGTGAAATACGCGACGAGTCTCGGCCCGAAGTCGCGGGCCGGATTGAGCCCAGCCTGGGTCAGCGGAGCAAGCACCGATATGATTAGCGACACTGTTCCTCCAATGAACACCGGGGACACCCCTTCAGCCGGCCTACCCACATTGCACCCCTCAGTCAGCAGAAATATCATCGTTACCAGCACAAAAGTTCCTATCGCCTCAGCCAGAGCCGCAGTGCCCATGCCAATCTTCAGCCACGGCTGCGCCATTCCTGGATTTGGAAAGTATTCCCCGAATATCATGGCAGTCCGGACCGATTGCGGGGTCCCCCGAACAATGCCACTGGCTGCCTCGAATTGCTGTATAGGGCCGTCAAACAACACAATCAGAACCAGGCCGGCAACAATTGCGCCCAACAATTGAAACCCCATGTACCAGGGCAACAATTTGGGTTGCATCCTTCCGGCTAGGACCATCCCCACAGAAACCGCAGGGTTCAAATGAGCACAGGACAGATGGCGCGTAGCATAGATTGCCAGGGTTACTCCCAGCCCCCAGAGTAGAGCCACCTGCATCACTCCTGAAAACGCATTGAACACTACTGCCGTGGCAACAGTGGAAATGCCGAAGAACACAAGGATGAAAACTCCCAAGAACTCTCCGAAACACACTGCCAACAGGCCATTCATGAGGTTCTCCCTCAAGGAATCGGATTGGCGCTCTTTATGGAAGGATCAGCAGGGGTCTCACTAGCATACCTGGAATTCTCCACACCCGATGCTTCCAAAATCTTATCCGCTGCATTCAGAAGGTCATCAATCGAGCGCACGTAAATCTTTAGAGTGGTGATCCATTTCTCCATGCAGGCCATTCCTTCGCCCGTAATCCTATAGGTCTTTTTGGGCGGACCCGAATCGACAAATTCCCACGAGGAGATAATGAGGTTTTTTCCCTCCATTGATTTCAGAAAGCGGTAAACACCTGTGGGATCCGGCTTGGTCCCCTTAAGCATGGGGGAATTCATTATTTTTTGAACGAGACCGTATCCGTGCAGTTCCTGTTCAGCAAGGAATATGAGGATCATAGGTTGAATCAGCTTGTCGAGATTGATTCCGGCGCACGAGCATTGGTCAAAGTCAACCATTGGGTCAATGCCTCTATTAGAGTTACTCTAACAGTATCCTACGATGAGAATACCGTGTCAATCGGATTTTTTTTAAGTGTGACCGAGAGGCTGACGGCGGGGCCACGGGGTCAAGCCGGCCAGAGCAAATTTGTGATTTGACTAATGCCAGTTCGCATTCAAACAAGGGAGAATCGGGGAAGAACTTCTTGAAAGAGGGTTCCCTCAAGCTTACTGATTTGAAAGCGAATTAGGACAACATGTTAGTTTTGGCCATGCTAGCCATTCTGGACTGTGCGCTATTTCCACGTAAATTGCGGCTAATGGGCGATAATCCCCCACGTCTGGAGAGGCGCCGCCAAAGCAGCTTTTTCGTGAATTCCGCATGTGATTTCCAATTATCAAGCAATACAAGCCGTTCTGCCCGGCGACATTATGAAATGACCGGAGTCCATTAAGTCTGGCCTCCTTATTGCATATTTTATCGTGTATTCACTCTTGTCAGAAAGGAGACCAAAAATGAAAACATGGCTCGCTATTGTTCTTCTTGTGGGGTTAATTGCGCCTGGAGCCGTGAGTCTTGCTGTCGCCGCAGATTACTATGTAGTGAAAGACCCATCCGGCGATATCTACGTTTCCGAATCCATGCCATCCGGCGACACCGTAATGCTGAAAGGTCCTTTCCCCACCATGGCGGAAGCCGAAATGGCTATAAAAGACTTGCGGGCCTCCGGCGAGGAGGATATCCCTCCTGACCGTCCGGGCACTCGGATGCCACGAGCCGGAACCGATATGCCGCCCCCAGCTCCACCATCGGGACGATAAGCCCCGTGGCCGAATCGCCTATTCCCTCGTTTGGGTCGGCGATTCCCACCTCGATTTTTAGGAATACGCATTCAAACCAGCAGGGATCGGGGAGCACCTTGTTTATGCAAATCAGGTCTCCCCGGCCTTTTTTTTCGAAAGCCAATGTATGGCTATCTCTCCCGCAATTTTTCGATTCCAGCGAATCATAAGCGCCGCAACATCCAGGCTGAAGAAAGCTGATACTAATTCGCATTTAAAGAAGTAAGATTGGGGGGACCCTCTTTAGTAAAGAGTTTCCCCCCAAACCCCATAGGCGCTAACTTAAAGAATGGGCTCACGTTATTTCAGCTACTTAGCCAAGAACAACACCGTCACCCCGGCGAAGGCCGGGGTCCAGAATCCGTTTTAAAAGACTGGATTCCGGCCTTCGCCGGAATGACGGATAAAGAGCCGAACATCCACAAGTTAGCGCAGATTGGGGTTGGGGGGAAACTCTTTACTAA
>JACRDE010000331.1 GCA_016212935.1 Desulfomonile tiedjei
GATGGTATTTCTTGAGCATTTCCGCATCAAAGGTTCCGCTGCGGAAGTCATCGAGAAAGTCTTTTACTCTGATACTTCTTTTCTCTTGATTGGAATGAACAGAATTCATAGTGTTTCACCTCTTATGGGCAGTGCACACGTGTTATAGCAAACTACTGCGAATATTTCAATATATTATTCAGCTTTTATTGTAATTATCTAGAATCTGTATTATGTATACGGCGTTACATACGATAACGACACGACATGACCAGTGCTTCTTGCAATGGATGCCCATTTCGGATAACGTCGTTCCCCGGTCTGGAATTCGACGACTACGGATGCTTTTCAGCCGAGTCTCATGGTCCGAAGTTGCTTTGGATAGTGGTTTTTCCCCGGTACTGGGGGATCGAGAATAGGCGAACCATGCTAAAGAGACCCTGGCGCCTGGTTTTCACAATTTGTGCTTTAGGGTTGTTGTCCATACAGTTCTGCGGGGCTGAAGATCCTGAAGATCAGGTATGTCGGCCCAAGCTTGCTCAGGCGCCTCTCGTTGAACTCGGAAAGGCGGGACACTTCAATTGGTTTTGTTCAGGAGATCGGAAGCCTGGCAAGGGCTTCTACATAGTCTTTGTGAGACCCGTGGGCACATATGTTTTGTTGAAGGTGCCTCAGGGAAGAACCTCCTTTGAGTTTGCTCCGGATATGCCGGGTACATGGCGCTGGATAGTGATCAATACTGATCCGGATCGAGGAAAACCGGATGTGGAGTCTGAGCCTGGTTTTTTTCAGGCAAGCCCATCCGACGAATCGGGTAACTGAATTCATCTTGAATCCCGACATCTCCTCGCCGGTTTTGGGAGCCAGGGATGTAGCCACGGTTTCCTTTGAGTCTTTTTCTAGACTCTTGTTAAGCCCCTATCGGAAAAATTTGAAATTCCGGCCAATAACCGCGTATCGGGCAAATCCGGCGTGGTGGGGTTTTCGGATCAAGACCCTTTCATACCGTGATTTATACCGTTGCTTGAGATGGAGACGAGATGAGCGCCGAAATCACCGATGACAGAATTCCGTTTGAGGTCAAGGACTGCGCCCTGGTTGCGGTTTCTACAGGAAAGAAGGCTCAGAACCTTCGAGAATTGAGGGACCGGCTGATGGACATTCACCTGGGCAGCATCTACTTTCATTTCTGGGGAGGCCTTTTGAGACCTCGTTTCGACGACCCGCAGTTCAACAACGATTTTGCCTCGTGGGTCCATTACGCGATCCACGACGACGATCTTGCGGAACGGCTCGGGGTCATAGATCCCACTGATTTCGAAGACTTGGAAACGCTTCGCCAGGAGTTGATCGATGTAATAGAGCAAAGGCTTGAGGAAGTCGAGCCTCACTGGGCGTTGCCGGATCATGAGTTTCATTTCATTCGCTCCCAGATCGTGGTGTTTGACACCAAACAGAGGATATCCGAGCCGGCCGAACTGGGCGAGGCCTTGAGCAAAATGTCTTTGGGGAGCATCTTTTATCACTTTATTGACGCCCGGCGGCGTCCGCCTCTCGGAGTAGGCGACTTTCGCTCGTGGTTGAGCGGCTTCGGAGAAAAGTACCAGGAACTTTGCGGGGATTTGGCAAATGTAGATCCCTATTTCGTGAATTTGACCGAGTTGCGCGAGACCGTGTCCGCAGTGGTCAAGAACTATTTTCGGAGAGTGTAAGAATGAGCCTGATAGAATCTTATGCTGCGGTGGCGGGCGAGGACGTGATCGATCATTTGCGTCAACTCGGGAATCTGCTCAAGGGAATCAAAGTGGTGCACGTGAATTCAACCCGCGTGGGAGGCGGAGTAGCGGAGATTCTGGACAAACTTGTTCCTTTGAAGGGAGAACTCGGATTGGACGTGAGATGGGAAGTGATTCAGGGAGACGGCAAATTCTATGAATGCACGAAGAAATTCCATAATGCCCTACAGGGGAAATCCTCGCCTATTTCCGATTCCTTATTGACGGCCTACGAAAACACCAATGTCCAAAACGCGGAAGAGCTGCGACCAATCTTGGAGGAAGCAGACATAGTAGTAATCCACGATCCTCAACCGTTGCCGTTGCTTAAGTCGTGCCCGAACAGAAAGGGAAAGTGGATATGGCGGTGTCACATAGATCTGAGTCATCCGTACAGGCCGGTTTGGAAATACCTCAGAAAATTCGCAGTGGATTATGACGCCAGCATTTTTTCTCTGGCGGATTTTGCCCAGCCTCTGCCGCACACTCAATATCTGATTCCTCCCAGTATAGACCCTCTAAGCGACAAGAACAAGGATCTGGACGAGGATTTCGTCAAAAATATCAGACAGGTATTCAATATACGACAAGACACTCCGATGATGCTTCAGGTTTCCAGGTTTGATCGTTTCAAGGATCCTGTGGGAGTTATACAGGCATATCGGCTGGTGAAGAAATTTGCACCTTCCTTGCAGCTCGTTCTTGCTGGCGGCGGCGCCACGGACGATCCCGAGGGAGAAGCCGTCTTCGCGGAAGTCAACGCGGAGGCGGGGGGAGACCCGGATATTCGCATATTGCGTCTCGATCCGGACGCGCATGTGATAATAAACGCCCTTCAGCGCACGGCAGACATTGTTATGCAGAAGTCAGTCAGGGAGGGATTTGGGCTCACCGTAACGGAGGGCATGTGGAAGGGAAAACCTGTGATAGGAGGAAACGCCGGAGGTATAAGGCTTCAGGTGATAAATCACCACACCGGTTTTTTGGTTAGCACGCCAGAAGGCGCCGCCCTTAGAGCTCGCTATCTGCTCCAGCGGCCCGAAAAGCTGCACGAAATGGGGCGAAAGGCAAAGGAGTTCGTCAGGCAAAATTTTCTGAACACGCGCAATATCAGGGAGTACCTGACTCTCATGGTAGCCCTGATTTATGGGGGCGAAGACAGGATAGAACTCAACGGGCGATCTTAGTGACCGGATTCGACATGCTACCCCTGAATGCGAGCATCAGCATCACAAGAATGAAGAAGTCCTACATTCGCTGCAAGCATTCAAGTCCACGGATAAAGGCGCACGCCGACCATGTCATTGCGAACTCAGAAAAGCAATGACATGGTTTGGAGCCTTGCTGCCCCTCATAGCCGAATGCTGACGTTCAACTAGACATTTTTCTTGACACATGAATACAGATTGGCGCTTAATAAGTGTCACATAGTCTGGACGTTGTCGGAACACGGTGTAAATCCGTGGCGGTCCCGCCGCTGTAATCGGTTACGAACCCCGCATATCCACTGTCCGGTATAAGCCGGATGGGAAGGGCGGGCGGAGGATGACCCGAAAGCCAGAAGACGGGCGTTTAGGCTAGGGTAACTCTTATGGCAAAAGCAGAACCCTGCAC
>JACRDE010000339.1 GCA_016212935.1 Desulfomonile tiedjei
ACAACACCGTCACCCCGGCGAAGGCCGGGGTCCAGAATCCGTTTTAAAAGACTGGATTCCGGCCTTCGCCGGAATGACGGATAAAGAGCCGAACATCCACAAGTTAGCGCAGATTGGGGTTGGGGGGAAACTCTTTACTAAAGAGGGTCCCCCCAATCTTGCTTCTTTGAATGCGCATTAGTATTAGGCATCGGTTACCTTGGATTGCACCGAGTATTCAGCATGCGGAGAAACAGAAATGACAGCAAACAAGTCCGATCGAGTTACTCGTGAAACCGCCGCAACCCGCCATGTTGGCTTTACGGTTAATGGACAGTACCACGAGTTCAGAGTGGGGAGTGGGGGCATCGAGATCTCTCCGACCCATACGCTATCTTGGACTCTGCGAGAGGTTCTCGGCCTTATGGGCACGAAAGTCTCCTGCGACAGTGGCGCATGCGGAAGCTGTACCGTAATCATGGACGGAAAGGCTGTCCTTTCCTGCAAAGTCCTGACGATCGAGTGTGATGGAAAGACAATAACAACAATAGAAGGTCTGAGGGATCCTAAGACTGGTGCACTCGATCCCATTCAGCAGTCGTTTATCGATCACACGGCTTTCCAATGCGGCTACTGCACCCCTGGAATGATCATGACTGCCAAGGCATTCCTCAATGAAAACCCGCAACCCACGGAAGAAGAGATAAAGGACGCTCTTTCCGGCAATTTTTGCCGGTGCATAAGCCACTACCAGGTGATCAGGGCTGTCATGTCAGTTGTAGAGAAGGAGGGTGAGCATGGGCGATGATTACAGATTCATAGGGAAAGCTACGCAGCGGAGGGATGCCGTGGAAATCGTCACAGGGACTGCCCTATACCTTGACGATCTGAGATTTCAGAATCTCCTTCACGGAAAGGTGCTCAGAAGCCCCCATGCCCATGCACTTATCAAGAAAATCGACAAGAGCAAGGCTGAGGCTCTGCCGGGCGTAAAGGCAGTCCTCACATGGCAGGATATCCCTGATTGGAAGGGTGGCACACCCCGGAAATTACGCGTACTAGACAAGAAAGTCCGGTACGTGGGTGACGCTGTAGCCCTTGTGGCTGCTAGCACAGAGGAAATCGCGCGCGAGGCCCTGGATCTTATCGAAGTAGAGTACCAAGTTCTTCCGGCGGTCTTGGACATGGATTCGGCCCTTAAGCACGGTGCTCCTCTTATTTACGACGAGTTCCCCGGCAACATCATACCAGGGGGTACGATCGCTTTCGGCCCCAACTGCTTAAAAGGTGTGGTGATGGGGGATGTAGAAAAGGGGTTTGCAGAGGCGGACGTTATTGCAGAAGGCACCTTCGGATACGAGAACATACCGAACGCCCTTCCACCTGAACCGGTGGGAGCAGTGGCTATGTGGGAGGAGCCGAACAAGGTCACCCTCTGGAGTACCAGTCAGGCACCGTACATGGACAAGGGAACGCTCTTTCATGTCTTCAACAGGCAGGTGGAGATAAGGTGCATTGGAAATCATGTGGGAGGCAGTTTTGGGACGAAGATCATGTGTTGGCAGGTCCAGGCCTACGCAGTCCTTCTGAGCAGAGCTACCGGGAAGCCGGTAAAAGTCATGTTTACGAAGGAAGAACACATGGCTGCCTTTACCCTGAGGATCGGCTCCAGGATTCATGCCAGGGTAGGTATGAAGAAAGACGGCACTCTAACAGCTATACACGGCACATGGTATGTTGACTCAGGCTACTATTCTTTCACTACGCAAGCCCAGGTCGCCGTGGGATCAGGCGAACTAATGATCATGGCCCAGTGCCCCAATTGGGACCTGAAAAATATTATTGTGGCCACAAACCGGAACGCTTCGGGCAGCACAAGGGGCTTCGGAGGCCAGGAGTTGAAGTGCTCATTCATACCTATCCTGAGTCTTGCCATGGAAAAGGCAGCTCTCGATCCTTTCGAAGTGCTCAAGAAAAACTACGTCAAGCCAGGCGGAGGATATTTTTGGCGTGACGGAAACTGGTATCAGTACAGGGGCATCGACTATTCAGCGGCAATGGACAAGGGCGCCGAACAATTCGGCTGGAAGGAGAAGTGGAAGGGCTGGCTCACGCCGACAGCAGTAAACGGCACTAAACGGCTAGGGATCGGAGTAGGTGTCCATGGAAACGCTGATGTGGGCGAAGACTCGGCAGAGGCGTACGTCCAGCTCGACTGTAACGGTACAGCGACAATCTTTCTCTGCGCGGCAGAGCACGGTACCGGTCAGAAGAGCAATTATGCCAAGTTGGTAGCAGAGGTGCTTCAAATACCGCTTGATCGGATCTCCATGACCCCTGCAGATTCGCTGATAACACCCTTCGAGTTCGGACCGGTGGGATCCAGAGGGACGTATGCCATTGGGAGTGCTGTCATCAACGCGGCAGAAGATGTGAAGAGAAGACTTTTTGAGTTTGTCGCCCCAAAACTTGGAGCGGAGCCACAAGATTTGGAGACAGTCGACGGGGTTGTTTTTGTCAAAGGATATCCGGAAAAGAGCTTGAAGTGGAGGGCCCTGGGATACGACCGGACTCTACTGGGGCACGGCCGCTTTGAGCCGGATTTTACCGTCTGCAATTGCATGATGAGCTTTGTAGAAGTTGAGGTGGATACTGAGACTGGAAAGGTGACCTTACTGCGCGTGGTGCTTGCAACCGATGTAGGTCAGATCATAGACCCGCAAGGTCTTGAAGGCCAGCTCAACGGGGCTCTCGGTTCTGCGGGCATCGACAGCGCCATCTTCGAAGAGACAATCCTCAATCACTCCACGGGACACATCCTCAATGCTAACCTCATGGATTACAAGTGGCGCACTTTTACGGAGCTGCCGGCCATGGAGCATGTAGTGCTCGAGACGCCCATGCCCACCCACCGTTTTCATGCCGTCGGAGTGGGGGAAGTGGCTACGTCCCCAGGGCCTTCGGCTGTCCTTATGGCTGTTTCCAATGCGGTGGGTTCCTGGCTCCATGAATATCCAGTCACTCCGGATAGAGTGCTCAGGGCCATCGGGAAGGTGGGCTATTCAGCAAGAGGAGGCAAGAAATGAAACAATTCGAGCACCATGATGCGCTCTCGATCGAGGAAGCGGTTGCACTCCTGAGCGACTACGAAGGGAAGGCAAAAATCATCGCAGGAGGTACCGATCTCTTGGGCGCCTTGAGGGACGAGGTCTTCCTTGAATACCCGGAAGCATTGATCAACATAAAAACCATTGATGGCCTCGACTACATCAGGAGTGATGAGAAGGGCCTCGCGATAGGCGCAATGGCCGGATTAGCCGATATCGTCAAGTCCCCGGTTGTGAAAAAGGAATATCAGATGCTTGCAGAGGCAGCGTATTCTGTAGCCACCCCGCAGATACGTAACATGGCCACCATTGGGGGCAACCTGGCCCAAGACGTTAGATGCTGGTTTTACAGGTATCCCCGCCGAATAGGCGGCCCGATGGTCTGTCTACGTAAAGGCGGTAAGTTTTGCAGCGCCCTGGCCGGTGACAACCGGTACCATTCGATATTCGGCGCTGCAGCTCTTTCCGATATCTCCTTAGACCTCGGCAAAGTTCGCAAAGGCTGCTTCGCCGTGGGTCCGTCTGATATAGCGGTCGCACTAATAGCGATGGACGCCAGCATCGTAACCACAAAGCGGAGTCTCCCTGCGGAACTCTTTTTCAAGGCCACTGCGTTGAGTTCCACCGTTCTGGATTCTGATGAGCTCGTAAAAGAGATTGAGATACCGAAACTACCCATGGGCGCTGTACAGAGGTACGATAAATTCACTCTTAGGAAACCGATCGATTTCGCTGTCGTGAGTGTGGCATCGATGCTGACGCTGAACAATGGGGTCTGTGAAGATGCACGGATTGTACTCGGCGCAGTGGCTCCTGAACCTGTGAGGGCTCGGAAAGCAGAACAGGTGATGAAAGGGCGGATCGTCGACGAGGACGTTGCGCTGGAAGCAGCGGAGCATGCCCTTGCGGGGTCGAGCCCACTAAGAATGAATGAATACAAGGTGGAAATCGCCAAGGTGCTGGTGAAACATGCGATTTGGGGCTGATATAGATTTGCTTTCGAATTCCGGAATTTATCCGTATTTATTGGTGAGAAATGCCGATTTCTGCAAAGGTTGGAAGTTCTTGAAATGGCGTTCGGAAAGCCCTGCCGTATGCCGGGTTACAAGAAGTGCCTCCCCGATTTTACATATCTGAAAGCGAAATGGTATGAGCGAAGATTCGACGATCTTGCGTCGTGCGAACTGAACGAGACTTCCAGCTTGCCCAAGAACCACTTGTCTGAAAACGAAGTGGCACAAGTCCTAATTACCGCCGCTCGGACCTGGACTTACGCATATCCAGGGGAGGCCGAAGCCTCCCCGATCAGGGCCAAGACTTAATTGGCGGCTTGGGCGAGTATAGTTCCGGAATTCAGTTGTAGAATGCTCCGACAGGATGTAGCGAGAATGCACTATGAAGGGGTTTCCGATTCGTCGATCTTTTCCCGGAGTTCTTTTCCGGCTTTGAAGAACGGGAGCCTTTTCCCGTCCACGACGATTTTCTCTCCAGTCTTGGGGTTTCTTCCAGTGTAACCGTGGTATTCTCTTACTTCGAACGATCCGAATCCCCGTATCTCAATGCGGTCGTGACCCGCCAGGGCGTTGAACATGGTCCCGAAGACCACGTCAACTATTTCCTCGGACTTGCGGAGTGGGATGTTCAATTCCTTGGCCAGGACTGTGCTGAGATCTGATTTGTTCATGGTTTGTTCGCTCATATTTGTTTATTCGCCTTTTGCAGCCTCTTTCAAGGCCTTGGCGGCAGTGAAACCTGGAACCTGGGATGCGGGTATTTCAATTTTCTGACCGGTCCGGGGATTCACGCCCGTGCGGGACTTTCGCTGCGAGATTTTGAAGGTGCCCAAATCGGGGATGCGGATTTGCTTTTCCGGACCTTTCAAAGCCTGCTGTATTGATTGTACTATGACTTTCAACACTGCATCAGCGGCTTTTTGTGTGATACCGGCTTCCTTGGCTATTTTGGATACAAGATCGGTCTTGGTCATGGTTTACCTCCCAAAAGAAACAAGATTTAAAGCACCTAAAGCAGCCAACCATCCTAGCCGGAAGTCCGGCAATTGTCAAGGCTAGACGACAAAACAATGCAAACCAGATAATTGAGTACGCACACTTAAGTCATTCATTAGTTTACCGTGAGTGTCTCGAAGTTGGGCTGAGCCGCGAACGCCGGAGAAACTTCTCCGAGGTCAACGTTTACCGACTATCAATTCTGCGGCCTTGCATTAGTCCTGCACCCCGTTCCACGAGCAGCTTCACGACTTCCTGGCGACCCGACCTGGATGCCACCAGTAATGCTGTGTACCCCAGAGAATTCACTGCGTTCACGTCAACCCCCCTGTCCAGCAGGAGAGAAACAATTTCAGTTTTTCCGGTCGCGCAAGCTCCCAGCATAGCAGTGTAGCCTTCCTCGGTTTCCGCATCCACCGAGGCCTTGTGGTTCAGGAGAACGTGCACCGTTTCCGCATAGCCCCTGAAACAGGCCATCATCAGTGGGGTTCTTCCTTTGGAGTCTCGCGCGTTGACGTCCGCCCCTTTTGACAGCAGAAGGTCCGCCACATCTGCAAAGCCGTGGCAGCACGCAACAAATAGGGGGGTGCGCTGGCTTTTGTCTCCCCCGTTAATTTCCGCACCGCTAGCAATAAGCCGCTCACATATCGCAACATCGTTCGCTCGTGCTGCCAGGGCAAGAGGAGTCCTCCACAATTTGTCCCGGGAATTGACGTACGCTCCGTGATTGAGGAACAACTCCACTAGATCCCGGTGGCCCTCGAACACTGCCCAATACAAAGCAGACCAGCCGTTCTTGTCTTTCACGCGAAAACTGGCATTCTTTTCGAGAAGCAGCCCCGCAAATTCTCCGTGACCCTCAACGGTTGAGAGCATCAATGCCGTTCGGCCCATTTCGTCGCGCTCCTCTACGGAGGCTCCTTTTTCGAGGAGTAATCTTCCTATTTCCGGGTGGGACGCACGTGCTGCCTCCATCAGGGCAGTTTTTCCGAAATTATCGGTTTCGTTTATGCCCGCGCCTCTGTCCAGAAGCAGTTCGACTGATTCCTTGTGTCCGCGGAACGAAGCCTCAATCAGCGCTGTCCTTCCTTGCCTGTCTCTGTGGTCTATATTAGCCCCGTGGTCCAACAAGTACCGCACAACTTCGGTTTTCCCGTTGAGCGCAGCGTAGGTGAGGGACGTACCTCCGAAGACATCTTCGCTCTGGTTAAGGTCTGCTCCGTCTAAGATCAGGCGTTCGACTTCTCCGATTTCACCGTTTTGAGCGGCGCGAATCAACCCGTATTCCATGCTGGTGACACCCCTAACCGCTCCTGATTTGCTCAGGACGCGGCCATCGCGTAAGAATGACAGCAGGCAATGCATTTCTGAGGGCTCGGCTCGTTCATACGGTCAGCTAGGAACTGCAGTGGAATGGTCTCACCATGGGCCGAACAATCCCTTCAAAAAGGAGAGTCCATACCAGAGCCCTCGCTTCCTTCATTTCCCAGCTCGATGGAACCGAAACCAAAGATCCATTTTTGAGGTGGTGCAATGCTGCATAGACTATAAAGGTTTTACAGCATTTTTGAACTGGAAATGCAAGGCAAGACGCATAGAAATGATCGCGATCTTGTGCTACGGCAGTTTTGGGAGCCTCGTATATACTCCACCACTTCGTCTCATCCTGGCACCGGCAAGACACTGGGCCGTCCGAGGCAATGGATGGTCATTAATACAAATTCGCAATCAAAGAAGCAAAACCGGAGAAACCCTTCTTGTAAGAAGTGTTTCCCCGAACCCCATCCCAAGAACTTCTAGCATTTTGCCTGAATCCTGATTTTTCCACTGGAAAAACCAGGATTCAGGCAAGTGTTAAAAGTTTTTTGGAAGGGTCTGGGGAACCTTTTTTGCAAAAAAGGTTCCCCAGATCTTACTGCTTTGAAAGCGCATTGGTATAGGTCGATGGTTGCAGAGACGAGCATTTCGGGCCAATTCCCACAATGGAAGACGCAACAATCAACCATGAAAACCTGATACTGGCAGCGTTCCTGGTTAGGGGCAAGTATTGCTCGGAGCGATATGCAAGGACCGGCATCTGAAACTGTCTCAAAATTCACGCCCAATGATAAATCGTGCCACGATATTATCTTCCCGGCAATGAATTGCCGGGCTACTATGCAGCGTCCCTCCGGGACGCCAGCCATACAAGCCCCGTAGGGGCGACACACAGTAGCCCG
>JACRDE010000340.1 GCA_016212935.1 Desulfomonile tiedjei
CCGCGAGTTTGGTGGAAACTCTCTTTGTCCGGAGTCTGAAGGGAAATATCGATTTGATGAAGGTCGCGACCGGCTAGATCCTGAATAGTGGAGGGCTTGAGCAAAGCCCCGTTTGTGGTGAGTCCCACAGGGAGATTTTTCGAAGCTGCGTGATCCATGATGTCAAAAAACTTCGGGTGCAGCAAGGGCTCGCCCATGACATGAAACGTGACTTTCTCCGCGAGCCCCAGTTCGGAAATTTGATCCAGCGCAGATTTAGCGAGCGACTCCGGCATGGTTCGACGTTTTCGGGTCATTATTCCATCCGGGCAAAACGCGCACGAGAAGTTGCACCTGTTGGTGAGCTCGACGTGAATCCTCTGGAATTTATGGGGCAAATAGGATGGAATAGCACTATTGTTCAATTGTTCATCTTCCCTGTGATCTTGCCCGATCAGTCGTATCCTTTAATACAAGCACATCTGCCGGCCATAGCAGCTCAAAAGTGCCGCCGATCAGGCAGGCATTTCCGTCAGGCGCGTCAGATAACTTAAATTCGCCGGGCAATGAAAGTCAAGGGGGAACCGACTGGCATCCATTCACGTACGAGCGGTAAAGACATTGAGCAAGAGACTGTCATTGCAATGACAAGCTCTGCAGATTTTCAGCGCGAAATGTCATGTTGTGAACTTTCGCTGCTGCTCATTCAATTCCTAACCCGTACACATCTTACCTTAAACAAATTAACCCTATGCCTTTGGAGTCCCTCCAAACGCATAGGGTGTTTCAAGCGTTTCGATTGACATTCTTATCTATCGCAAGATCGACTGATCCTGTTTGGAATCCATTCCATGAAAAGAGGCCCTTGAAAAGCTCGTATTATCATCCGTTGCTTACATTTGCGGCTCAAAAGGTGGCAGCGTCTGAAATAATTGATATTGTGCTTCAGTGTAGAATAAGTTCACTACGATAAATCTGTGCTATTTTGCATTGTTTCTTTTTTTCTTGACCGGGAGGAATAATATTCCTATATTCGGCCACAACGGGTGGACGGACGTATTTTTGTTAAATGCTGTTCGCTTCATGTCTGAATTTCAAACCCCATCCCGACCGAAAACCCGTCAGAACCGGATCTTTTGGAACAAAATGCCAGCTATTAAGGACTTAGAACATTAGGTCACGTGATCTGAGGTTTACGTCCGACCAGGGGTTCGCATGGGAAAAAACACCCTCAATGCATCTGGAGAAGGGACGCAATTACATACGGTCGGCCCTGAGCTGCTTCAAAGGCGGATGATAGCCACCCAGACAATCGATCTGGACAGTTTTTTTACGAAAGATGTTACGACTTCGGGCAGTTTCGATCTACGGCAGGTCAAGAACATTACCTTTGGCAAGCTGCTGGAAGCAATTCCTATTCCAACACTACTGATAGACCCGTCCCACTCCATAGTGTTCGCAAATGAATCTGTGGCCAAGATCGGCGGCGATTCCGGCTCGATAATAGGCGTTTCTTTTTCGTCGCTTTTCCCGACGCCCAGCGAGGTTCAAAACGCCACAGCGGTCCTCAACCAAATTTTTGTGGACCGGAAGACCCATGTGTTCGAGGGATTGATTCAACTGGGCTCGAAAATGTTGTGGTGCCGCGTCAATCTCCGTTCTCTCAGGTTCAGGAGCAGGCGATCCGTACTAGCCATCATCGAAGACCTCACCGCAGAAAAGAAAAAGCTCATAATCAATCAGAAGTATCAACAATTGGTCCAAGTATTTCCTATAGGCATTGCGGAATTCTCACTGCATAGGCCAGTTGCCGCTGACCGAGCATTGGATGAAGTGCTCAAATCAGTGTCACAGGCACATCTCGTGGGGGGTAATCACGAATTCGCCAGAATTCACGGGCACCATGGAATCGAATCCGTAAAAGGATCTCCTCTGAATACGATGTTCCCGTACGAAGACGCATATACGGGTTTCTATCTTGGCTGGATACAAGATCATTTCCCGATTCGCTCGTTTGAAAATGAAGAATACGATTCTCAAGGTCGGCACCGATTTTTTGAAAACACTCTGGTGGGAAACGTTAAGAACGATTACCTTCTCGGCTTTTGGGCTATGCGGCAGGACATCACTCACAGGAAGCAGGCCGAGGAGGCTCTGCGCTCTGCGAGGGACAGATTGGAAGAAAAGGTCAAGGAGCGCACAGGGGAACTTCTCAAGGCCAACGAGCACCTTGTCATGGAAATAGCGGAACGAGAAAAGGCCGAGCAAGTGCTCGCGAAGCTCGTGGATGAGCTCCAAGAGGCATTGGCAAAAGTAAAGACCTTGAGCGGTCTCTTGCCTATATGCGCTTCCTGCAAGAAAATCCGCGACGACAAAGGTTACTGGACGCAGGTGGAGGTTTTCGTCAGAGATCATTCCGAGGCAGACTTCACGCACAGTATTTGTCCTGAATGCGCTGCCAAACTATATCCGGAGTTCTATTCTCCAACTTCTTGAGCTCCCTTCTGATTTTCTTGATCAGTGGCGCAGCTTTTCGCTGGAAGGCCGTTCTTTTTTCTCATTTCCTGTTGCCCTTCGTCAGCGCAAGGATAAACTTAAATAACAAATCACAAGGAGTGTTTTTCGATGAGGACATCCAATCCCGCCCTAAATGACCGTTTTCTTTCAGGGCTTGGCGGCTACGTTTCTTCAGACGAATCGATGACCGTGCAGGGGACCGTGAACAAGGCAGCGATCCTGATTTTATGCGCTCTGGTCACTTCAGGGTGGCTCTGGATAAAATTCTTCCAGAGCCCGAATCCTGCCACAGTAACGCCGTGGATGATCGGAGGCGCAATAGGCGGATTAGTCGTGGCCCTTGTAACTGTATTCAAGATGAGCTGGGCGCCCGTGACGGCACCGCTTTACTCGCTGCTGGAAGGCTTGGTCATCGGTGGATTGTCCGCACTGGCAGAGATGCAGTTTCCCGGTATCGTGCTTCAGGCAGTCTTGGGGACGTTCGGGACTTTTCTCGCCATGCTTGCCGCGTATTCTTCGGGTATTGTCAAGGCTACGGAGAAATTCAAGCTCGGCGTGATGGCGGCGACCGGTGGAATAGCCGTTGTTTACCTGATTTCCTTGGTCTTCAACCTCTTTGGGGCCAGTGTGCCGTACATACACGGCTCAGGCTTGATCGGGATAGGGTTCAGCCTGGTCGTGGTGACTATTGCAGCCCTAAACCTCGTCCTGGATTTCGACTTCATAGACAATGGCGTCAGGCAGGGAGCCCCTAAGTATATGGAATGGTACGCCGCTTTCGGTCTGATGGTTACACTGATCTGGCTATACATTGAGGTGCTGCGATTGCTGATAAAGCTGAGGAGCAGAGATTAGCAACGGCAATCACTAGAACTGTCCGGTCGCGACTCCAAGCGATCAATTGATGGAACGATTCCCTGTGATCGGGAATGACAGCTCAGGCGTTCATAACCGCAAAGAGGCCTTGACCTGGACCACGAACTCTGCGCCTTGAGGGCTCTTGCAGAGGGAAAGCCTCCCACCCATGGCTTCCGTGAGCGCCTGGGCTCCTGCCAACCCCAGACCGTGGCCTCGCACGGGAAACCCGTCGACCTTTACGCACTGAAAGTACTGATCGAAAATTTGTTGATGATAACACTCGGGAATCCCCGGGCCGTCGTCTCTGACCGCAATGTTGATGAGTTCGCCGTCCGAGTGGCACTTCAGAAAAACGTGTTTCTGCTTGAACTTGAACGCGTTGGAAAGCAGATTCGTTACGATGAGACACATTTTGGTCTCATCGGTCTGGATGGATCTCGTGAGCTGGGACTCTTCGGCATCCAGGTGAATGTCGTTTTCCCTCAGCACCCTGCGAAACGTCTCCAAGTCTGGAGCGTCGTCCAGGGCATCGGAAACCTCGGGATCAACCAGATCAAAAACCTCTACTAAAGCTGTCTTAAGAATCCCTGAGAGCGTGCACTCGCTGATTCGTACGACACCACGGTGTGCCATATCCACTTCCAACATGTTGTCAGCCAAGTGCCTGATTTTGAGGGCATTCCTCAACATGCGTTTGATGACCTTTTCTTGTCCCGGACTCAATTGTCCGTACCTATCCTGTTTTTCAAGCAGGGCTCGGGCTCCTGTTTCGATGATGTTCACAGGATTCTTCAGATCGTGCACCAAATGAGACGTCTGTATATTCTTGATGGACACTGAATACCCCCGGCAAATTAGGCGGAAAAACCCCTGACTAGGGCTGAATAATGTTTGATTCACTTACCTCCAGATCCTTTTCGAATCTTTCCCAAAATTCCTTCTCCGTTTTTCTCCATTCAGGCCCGAACCGTGTTCCGAAGTGGGCCCCGAGTTTCGAAAACAGCGACTTCCAACCGGACTGATAACTCAGCGCCATCGTTTCCTCAAGAAACGGGGCAATTTGCCCGAGCTGATCCTTCGGCAGATAAGCCCTCGCGCCTAGTTCAACAGATTTCTTAAGATATTGGGAGCTCAAAGCGTGAGCGGTAAGCATGACCACTGGGATCTTCTTCGCTGCGGCGTATTCCAGCAGTTCAAACCCGCTAACCCCCATGATATCGAGTATCACGAGGTCGTACGTGAGTGAAGACATTTGTGCGATGGCTTCTTCGTACGAATAGACCCGCTCTATTCTTACACCATAGTCCTGGAGTTCTTCCTCAAGGACATCGAGGACGTCTTTTTCATCGTCCACCGCTAGGATTTGTCTGCCCTTCAAGAGCTCCGGCGGCATGAGTTGATCTCCACATTTCTTTATAGTATAGATGTAAGATTCGTGTCAAGCCGGTATTCCGGTACACCAATAGGAGTCATGGAGAATCAACTTGATGAAATGCAAGACCATTCTGGTGGTCGATGATGAACCAGACGTCCTGGAGACTATTGTCGAAGTCCTTGAGAGACACCAAATCCAAACCGCTGGCACTTTCGGCAAGGCCCTGGAACTACTGGAGACTCAAAGGTACGATATGGCGATCCTCGACGTCATGGGCGTCAAGGGTCTGGACCTTCTGGCTACCGCAGTGCGAAAAGAGATCCCTGCCGTAATGCTCACTGCGCCGGCAATGAACCCGGAGTATATTCTAAAATCAATGGAACTGGGAGCGGTTTCATATATTTCGAAGGAAGATCTTGCTCACCTGGATGCATTACTGGCGGAATTATTAGGGGTTTTGGAGCGCGGGGAGTCTCCGTGGCGGCATACGATGGAACGTCTGGAGCCCACGCTAGACGAGAGACTGCCCGTAGGCTGGAAAGACGAATACAAGAAGTTGTGGGATTGAGAGAATCTTTTCTCATTCTGGCATCTTTCCGATGCCATCGCCGGGCGAACGATATCGAATGGATGCCCCATCAACGCCCTTCAGGGAAAATCACTTCCTTGATTGCGCATTCCCGTAAAAATCATTGTCGATCGTCGTTCTGAGTGCAGTGAAGCAATGTACGGTACGGCAAAAACGTGCCTTGCCCAGTTGTTTCACTAGAAGTAATGACGCTGTGAGGTCAGCCGTTTTCCCTTAGTTAAATGAATAGTTACAAGCCGTTCCTTGCGCATATCTTCGGAAAAACTGTTTCAAAGGGCTCAAAGAGTTAATATTTTACCATAATTTCTTGACAATGTGCGCATCCTCTGCTAGTTGCACACAAATCAGTGAGCCCCGCGTCCGGCGGCTCGAAGCACGGAGAAGCCCATGGCGACATTCTTCAGGGACCGATGCCATCAGGTAGTGATGATTCTGTTGGCGGTCCTGATCCTCTTGAGCTCAACCATAACGAATGCTGATGACTGCAAGCGTGTTTCAAACATTCTGGTGCTTTTCGACGCCTCGGGGTACATGAAAGAAAAAGACCGCTATCAGCAGTTTCTTACCCAGATGGGCTTTTTTGTTCAAGGGATGCCGCTCACTGCTGACGGTTTTTTCAATGTTGGGTTGCGCCATTATGGTCTCAAGGTGGGAATGGGCTGTGAGAATACTGAGAGCATCCTTGCGATCCAGCCGTGGGACCCGGAGAAGTTTGTCAACGCTTTCCCCAGGTCGGTTTCGTACGGCGTGAGCGCGCTTTCAGCCGGATTGCGCGGTGCGGCGGACGATGCAAGCCAGGCTAACGGCAAAACCGCTATCCTGGTTATCGGCGGAGGTGTTGAGTCCTGCAAGGCCGACCCCGGCAAGATAGCGGAACAGATGATGAGGAACAATCCGGATCTTGAGATTCATACTTTCCAGCTTGGGGCAGCCCAGGAGGGCACGTTTTACCTCAGGCAAATCGCGGAAATGGGCAAAGGAAGCTTCGTCAGACTTGAAGAATTCAACTCTCCGGCTTCGTGGTACGGATGGATGAAGAAGAATCTCCTTGTTCAATGTCCTTCATCAGTTGTCCCCCCTTCCAAGGCCGCGATTTCCCAGGCGTTAGCTCCTGTCACTTTTGATGTGAACTCAACGTCGGTTACATCCAAAGATCCTTCCGCAAATGCTGCCAATATGGCTACTCTCCAGGCTGTCGGTCAGGCGCTCAAGGCGAACCCCAATATGCGAGTCGTGCTTCACACATACTCCGATGGCAAAGGGAGCCCGGAACAGAGTCTCAAGCTCTCGAGAAAGAGGGCGGAGGCTGTTGTGAAGTTACTGATTTCAAAGTATGGCGTCCGCCAGGCTCAGATGGGGATAGTAGCCCACGGCGCTACTCAACTAGGTCCTCAGGCACCGGGCACACCGGAAAGATTTTCCCGAAGGGTGGAATTCGAGATTATTCAGTAATTTTTGCCTTGAAATTGAGAGCGCTTGCCGAGCCGCGCAACTTCGTTCTTCCTGAAGCGTTGAATTCACTTCCCAAATTCCAGAGGAAATAATATTATCAACTTTTAGATTTGTCTTCAGGGTTCCCTGGCCATGACCGCGGCCACTGAGCCTGCGAGATGCGGGTATGGGTGTGCAAAAACCTTTCACATTATTGTTCTTGGCGTTGCTGATATTCTCGGTTCCCCTGATCGGGGCAGGGGGCGAGACGCCGCCGGATGCCGAAAAGCTCTTGAGAGCCGGATTGGTTTCGGCAGACAAAACCCACTATCTTGAGGCCGTTGACCTCTTGGAAAAGGCCAGAGACATTCTTGAGGACTCAGGCGGCAACAACTCCGGACTTTACGCGGACGTGATGTTCGCTTTAGCTGAGACAAAAATCAAGGCGAGGCTTCACCAGGACTTCCCTGCCAACTATGTCAAAACCGCCCTCCAGGACGTGCAGACAGCGAACAAATTGAGAGAAAAACTGTCCGGAGTACTTCCGCAAAAGCTAGCGGAGGGCTATTATTTGGAAGGGTACATTCACAAAAGATTTTTTATGCGAAAAAGCACGGCCAAAGCTTTTTTTGTAAGGGCCGTAAGCATAGACCCCACTTCAGGAGCCGCAAAGAGAGAGCTGAGCGAACTGTTGTCCGCAGACGAACAAAAATGACGCAATCCCCGGAACGGAAATGCAGGGATTGGCGGCAGCATTGAAAGTACTCCCATGAAGAAACCCAGAGAGCAACAGGAAAGCGCCGAAAACTTCGATCAACAATTGGAAAAGCTACGCTTCATTGTGGAAAAACTGGAGCATGGCGGGCTCACACTTGACGAGAGCCTGAAACTCTTCGAGGAAGGAATAGCCTTGTCCAGAATGTGCATGGAGACGCTGAACCACTCGGAGGGCAAAGTCGAAGAATTGCTTGCCACAATGGAGAGAATCCCCTTCAGCAGGGCGGAAGAATAGGTGCCGCACTGTGAATCTGGAACAGTACCTTGCCTCGCGGCGTGAACTCGTAGACAAAGCCCTTGACGACATGCTCCCGGGCGAAGATAATGAGCCGGCGATTCTGCACAAGGCCATGAGATACAGCATCTTTGCCGGCGGAAAAAGAATAAGACCCGCATTGGCAATGGCATCGGCAGAGGCCGTGGGAGGGAAACCCGCAGAAATCCTGCCGCTCGCTGTAGCTCTTGAGTGCATTCACACCTACTCGCTCGTGCACGATGACCTTCCCGCGATGGACAACGATGATTTGCGGCGTGGAAAACCCACGGCACACAAGGTCTTCGGCGAAGCGGTCGCCATATTGGCCGGAGACGCCCTGTTGACGTTTGGTCTCGGTGTCCTCAGTCTCCCGAATGTGGCCAGGATGTATCGTCTGGATCGACTAGTCCCTGTCATCCATGAACTTTCCGTAGCAGCCGGGTCGACCCGGCTGATAGCCGGCCAGGTCATGGACATTGTTTTCGAAGGCAAAGAGGTGACCCCGGAGATTGTGGGCTCGATTATGGCTAACAAGACCGGCGCATTGATTCGAGCGTCCCTCGTCTGTGGAGCAATGTTGGCTGGCGGAGATTCGGAAGAAGTTGGAATACTTGGCAGATTCGGTGAGTTGCTTGGCACTGTTTTCCAGATCAGGGATGACCTTCTCGATATAGAGGGAGATCCGGCAAAGTTGGGAAAAGCAGTCGGTAAAGACAATACGCGCGGCAAAGCCACCTTTGCCAGAGTGGTGGGAACCGAAAAAACCATAGAAATGATGCAGACCCTGACAACCTCCGCCCTGGAGACGATAGAACCTCTCGGTAAACGGGTGGAACCGCTGATTGCGGTCGGCAAATATATCGGTATACGTACAAGCTGATATCAGGTAAATCATGATAGAAAACAAACCGATAAGCAGTGATCCCATTCTTGACGGAATAGACTCGCCGGCAGACATTCAAGACTTGTCTGTCGACGATCTGAAAATCTTAGCCAGTGAGGTCCGAGATCTCATCATAAAGACTGTGGCCAAGAGAGGAGGCCATCTGGCTTCCAGCCTGGGGGTCGTTGAGTTGACCCTCGCGGTGCTGAAGGTGTTTTCGCCCCCCAAAGACAGGATAGTCTTTGACGTGGGCCATCAGGCTTATGCATACAAGATTCTTACAGGAAGGCGCGACGCCTTCGAGACCTTGCGAACCAAGGGCGGGCTGTCGGGGTTTCCGAAAAGAGATGAAAGCGAGTACGATTTTTTTGACGTGGGCCATGCTGGGAATGCCATAAGCGTTGCTGCAGGCCTTGCTCAGGCGAGGTGTTTCAGTGGCTCGGATCACAAGGTGATCGCTGTCGTTGGGGACGGGTCTCTAACTTGCGGGGTATCCTACGAGGGGCTGAACCAGGCAGGCGCTGCGGAAAAGGATCTCATAATCATTCTGAACGACAATGAGATGTCCATCTCCCCTAATGTGGGCGCTATGGCTGCGTACCTGAATCGCATAATGACCGGCCAGATAGTGACAAGATTCCGGGCCGAGGTAAAGAATATTCTCAAGAACGTAATGGGCGAGTCCATTTACAGCTTGGCCAAACAGTTCGAGGACGCTCTCAAGGGGTTCATAACTCCCGGCAAGCTTTTCGAGGATTTGGGCTTCAAATATGTGGGCCCTATAGATGGCCATCAACTCAAGCATCTGATAGACACATTAAGAAACGTCAAGCGATTCCGGGAGCCTGTGCTGATTCACACCATAACCTGCAAGGGGAAAGGCTATTGCCAGGCAGAAGAAAACCCGAGCCGATTCCACGGCGTGGGCCCGTTCGACATCAGTACTGGTCGTGTGGAGGAGCAGCAAGGGCCGCCTTCTTACACTACGGTCTTCGGCAAGACGCTCGTGAAGCTTGCCGCAAAAGACCCTAAGATAGTGGCAATCACAGCGGCCATGGAATACGGGACTGGCCTTGCTGAATTCGCCAGACTTTTTCCAAAACGCTTTTTCGACGTTGGCATAGCCGAGCAGCATGGGGTGGTTTTTGCCGCCGGACTGGCAAAGGAAGGATACCGTCCTGTTGTTGCAATCTATTCCACATTCTTGCAGAGGGGGTACGACCACCTCATCCACGACGTGTGTATGCAGAAATTTCCAGTGGTATTTGCCATGGACAGAGCCGGCCTTGTTGGCGAAGACGGGCCGACGCACCACGGGATCTTTGATATAGCTTTTGCCAGAAACATTCCCAATATTACCATAATGGCGCCCGCAGACGAAGACCAGCTGGCTGACATGCTGGCCACTGCACTGACTATCGATGGTCCTGTCGCGATGCGTTACCCGCGGTCGTGCGGTTTGGGCGTGACGCTCAAGAAAGAACCTGAGATTCTGCAAGTGGGCAAAGGACAAATGCTTGTGGAGGGCCGGGACTTTCTCATAATAGCCATCGGTTCCATGGTAGCCCCGGCCATGGAAGCTTCCAGGCTGCTTGCTTTGGACGGCATTGCCGCCGGGGTTCTGGATGCGCGGTTCGTCAAGCCCTTGGATAAGGAACTCCTACTTCAAGAATCTTCCTCAACAGGCGGAGTCCTTGTGGTAGAAGAGGGCATTTTGGCCGGAGGTTTCGGAAGCGCCGTTCTGGAGCTGTTCTCGGAAGAAGGCCTGGAAAACGTTAGGACTTCCAGGATGGGCATCCCCGATACGTTCGCGGAACACGGCACCAGGGAGGAACTTCTCAGGGATTTCGGCCTCACCCCCGACAATATCGCGGAGCGTGTAAGATCGATGCTATCAGATCGCTCAGGAGCCAGGCTAAAACGATTTTCATCAATCAGACATTAATCCGGTTCTCATTCGCACGTCGCTGGCGGGGTGTTCCCAATGAGTGACAAGCCGCTGGAACATACCCGAAACAAGGGGGGGCGCAAGAAATCGGAGCCCGCCTCGAAGCCCGAAGTCCACTTTGACCCTGCAAAGATGATGCTTCTGTTCAATGCGGCCAAGGCCCTGGTTTCCACTACGGATCTGGATCATCTGCTCAGCGTGATAGTCAGCGAGGTTCAGCGGGTGCTTACCTGTGAAGGGGCCGGGGTGCTGCTCTACGATCACGAGAGCGATGAATTTTACTGGAAGAGCGTCCAGGACAAAGAAAGCTTCCTGGCTTCGACCCATGAAGGAATCCGAATTCCAAAGGACAAGGGGGTCTGCGGCTGGGTTTTCAGGACGGGCGAACCAGCGTTGATCCACGATACAGCGAACGATCCTCGTGTGTACCGTCCTGTTGAAGACATCTCCGGCTTTATCACCCGGAACATGGTTTGTGTGCCCCTGCAGTTGGCGGAAAAAAGGCTAGGTGTCCTATACGCTCTTAATAAATACGGATCCTTCACTGAAGAAGACGTGGATATATTGACCGCCCTGTCTGGAAGCATAGCGCTTGCCCTTGAAAACGCCTCCCATTTCGAGAGCCTGGTGCAATCGCACAAAGAACTGGAGCGACTGAATCGCGTAAAGAATAAAATTCTACATCACCTGTCACATGAGCTGAAGACCCCGCTTTCCATAGTCGAGGCATCTCTCAGGATATTGGAGAATCGCCTTCGGTCCGAAGGGGTGGCACCGGAGAAGTATCCTTTCGAGCGGATCACAAGAAACCTCGGTCGCCTGAAGACAATAGAGAGACAGGTTGCTCACATAGTGGAAGACAGAGAGTACCCGGAACGTTCGGCTGTCATCAGTTTTCTGGACAATCTGCCCGATTTGATCGAGGTGCAGCAGGAAGACGAGCCTATGATTCGTGACGCCCTGGAGTCTCTGAAGCGAAGAATAGCCCAGCAGTTTCCAAGCAAAATTCAGGAGGGGGAGAGGGTCTCCATTCAAGCAGCGTTTCAGGCTGCAGAATTCCGCGTCAATCAGATGCTTCAAGACAGGATCCTGGACATTGAGTTCGTTGCGCCAGATCCCGCTATAATAAAAATACAGCCTCAGATCATCATGTCTACGATAGGCGGCCTGATCAGAAATGCCGTCGAGAATACCCCCGATCACGGCAAAATAATCGTAAGAGGGGAAAACAGTCCTTCCGGGTATAGGATAACCATTCGTGATTTTGGGGTAGGAATTCCGGAAACCGAACAGCCGAACATTTTCGAGGGATTCTATCCCGTCCAGGAAACTGATATGTACAGCTCGGGCCGCAGGTACGAATTCAATGCCGGTGGAACAGGAACTGACCTGCTAAAGATCAAGATCTTTTCCGAAAGATTTGGGTTCAATGTCAACTTCTCAAGCAAGCGTTGCCCGCACATTCCTACCACTAGAGATTTGTGCTGCGGCAACGTCGCCAAGTGCCGCTACTGCGAGACAATTGAGGACTGCAGCAACAGTGGTTGGACGGAATTTGTGATCGATCTGCCGCAGCATCTCGTAGAGACAGAATCAGCATGAAATGATCATCCCTGACAGAGCCACGGATTTGATATCACTTAGATAACTGCTTCACTGAACCTGAAAATCTCGGAGACTTTCCAAAAGATTCTTTAGCTTTCTATCCAGCCTCATAAACGACTCCATCATCAAGTCGTGAATAACTACAAGTCTATTCTCCATACTCATGGCTTTTCTTAGTCGGTCGTCAATCTTCTGCTGCAGTTCCCGCAATTCGGGGTGTTCCGTCAAGAATAGATCTCTCTCTATGAGTGCTCTTGCGTGTTCATCCGACTTTACCATACTCAAATGAGACATAGCGCACCTGCATACCAATTAAGATTTTCTCAGCCCACTCCACCCTCATTACTGTACAAATTATTAAAGGGGGGTACGACCTCTCTTCAAGTATAGTACATCCGATCTTCAGGGTCCAGACTCGCGCTCTTTCGCATTCATACCAGGAAGAACCGGTGAGGAACTTCTTGTAAGAAGTTCCTCTGATTGATTTGAACTGAGATTTGATTATGCGTCAGGCGAGGCGTCCGTCGAGTGCGTTTCCAGATCGTACTCTTTCAACTTGTGTTGTAGAGTTCGTCTGGTGATACCCAGTACTCGGGCTGCTCGGGTTCGGTTCCCGTCGTTATCTTCAAGAGTTTTCATTATCAATTCCTTTTCCATTTCTCTAATGGTCATGCCGGGTCTGATTCCTTCTCTCGCCTGCTCGGAGAGTTGGTCCCCGCTTGCACCTCTAATTGCTTCCGGAAGGTCGGAAAACGGTACATAATCGTCCTTTGAGAGTATCACCGCCCTCTCTACCACGTTTTCCAGCTCACGGATGTTTCCCGGCCAGGAGTACCGCATTATTGCATCCAGAGCCCGAGGATGAAATCCCAAGAGATGCCGGCCGTTCTTCTCGTTGTATATATTGAGAAAATGCTCGATCAGCAGAGGGATGTCCTCCCGGCGCTCCCGCAAAGGAGGAATCGTAATGGGCACCACGTTGAGCCGGTAAAACAAGTCTTCCCGGAAATTTCCCCTCCTGACTTCCTCCCTGAGTATCCTGTTTGAGGCGGTTACTATCCGGATATCCACCTTCACTGTGCGAGTTGATCCCAGGGGCTCAATTTCGCGTTCCTGAAGCACTCTCAGAAGCTTGGCCTGAGTAGCCAGTGTCATTTCCCCTATTTCATCCAGGAAAATCGTTCCACCGTCCGCCAGCTCGAACCGGCCCGGCCTGCGACCCACTGCCCCGGTGAAAGCCCCTTTTTCGTGGCCGAAGAGCTCACTTTCCAAAAGTGTCTCAGGAAGTGCCGCGCAGTTCACCTTGATGAACCTCTTGTCAGTTCTCGCAGATCCCTGATGCAAAGCGTTAGCTATCAATTCCTTGCCGGTCCCGGATTCGCCTAGTACCAGAACCGTGGCCTCTGTTGGAGCCACCATGGCAACCGTTTCAAGAACCTCCTTCATCTTCAGGGATCGACCTACGATTCGCGAGGCGTCGAACAGATTCTCGATCCGTCTCTTCTGGAGTATGTTCTCTTCCTTCAGGCGCCAAAATTCCAGTGACTGCTGGACCTTTATTTTGAGCTCCTCTATATCAAGCGGCTTGGTGAGGTAATCGTGCGCTCCGGCCTGAAGCGCCTCCACTGCAGTCTCCACCGAAGCGTAGGCAGTTATGATAATGACAGGAATTCCCGGTGAGATATTCTTGATCTCTTTCAAGGCATCAATCCCGTCCATGCTGGACATACGATTGTCCATGAGGATAAGATCAAAAAACTCCTCCGAGACTCGGTGAATTGCGCTAGTTCCGTCGTCTGCCTCAAAGACCTGATAGCCTTCAAGGGAAAGGTTGGCCTTTAGCATTTTCCGCTGGGATGGCTCGTCGTCGACCACGAGTATCTTCGCCTTGGGACTCATCATAGAATTGGCTGTTTTTGTTACCATGTCTCAAATCTGTGGAGCTAGTTGTCGCGCACTGAAATCCCCAACTTCACCGAGATATTACTGGATCAGTATGGAATAAGGAGGCTCGCAGGGCAACATCATCCCTGGGAAACAGCCGCAGCGGTGCTCGAAGCCGCAGAGAGTTGCTCGATCACGCTCTTGTCGGGAACTTGATAGGCATTGAGTAAAATGATGAAGCGGGTACCCTTACCCGGTTCCGACTCCACCTCTATTTCTCCTTCATGCGATTCAATTATACTCTTGACAATGGCCAAACCCAAGCCGGTCCCTTTTTTCTTTGTGGAAAAGAAAGGGTCGAAGAGTTTGTCCAGATTTTCACGGGGAATACCTTCGCCCGAGTCTTCAATAGTAATCTGAAGCCGGCCTCTGGAATCGGCCTCACTCTTTATGGTGATTTTGCCTCCGCTCGGACTAGCTTCTACCGCGTTTATAAGTATGTTGAGGAAAACCTGGGTCATCTGATCTGTGTCCATCATAACCAGCGGGGCATTGCGATCGCCCGGCGGGCGAACCAGCTCCACCCCCGCTTCAGTGGCCTCACGTTCCAGGACTCGTATGCAGTGGTCGAGTATTTCCTCTGCCGAACGTACGCTGAGACGCGGTTCTCTGGGTTTTGAGTACGCGAGCAACTTGGATATGACCCGGTTCAATCGGTCAACTTCTGTGAGCATGAGATCCGTGTATTTGTAGTCTTCCTCGTCCAGCGCAAGCTTTTTCTGGAAATATTGTATGAAGCCGCGGATCGAATTCAACGGATTCCGGATCTCGTGAGCGACCCCAGCTGAAAGCCGCCCCAGGGCTGCGAATTTTTCGCTGACTATGACCTTCTGTTCCAACTCTCGGATCATCGTAAAGTCACGAGCGATGATAACCGCCCCTCGGCTGATTCTCGAGTCCGGCTCTTTGAGGGCGGATACTGAAATTCCCAGGAAGCTCTTACCTTTGCCATCCGTGGAAATTTTAACCTCTTTTTCCAGGATCAGGTCGGAATCCGCCAGAACACGCCGGACTTCTTCTTCCAACGGCAACAGTTCCGAAATGGGTCTGCCGTCAATTTCTTCTTTGGGTCTGCGGAGTATTTCCAGCGCGGTGGGATTGTACGTGGCCACTCGCAACGAACGGTCCACAGTAATAAGGCCGTTTGCCATGCTCTCCACGACATTGCGAGTGTACGTTCGCATTTCATCGAGGGTTTTTCGGACCAGATACGCGTTCTGAACTACGAAAATAAAATATACGCTGGCAGAGCCAATTATGAAAAGCACGGCGCCCATCAAGATGGCAAAAATGATATCCTGCTGCCTCATCTCTTTGAATCGGTCCATCTTAAGGCCGAGAAAAAGCACCTGCCGGTTCTCACGATCGAAAACGTCCAGCAACTCTTTGCCGATTCGCGTGTGGCGCGCTATCAGCTCCGTCTGAGCGATTTGGTCAGGAAAAGGAGTAAAAGGCTTCCAGATCTCGAAGATTGTTCGGCTGTTGGGAAGCTCTCTCTTGAACGACAGTGGCTCCCCAGTTCGGATAACAGCTTTGACCGTGTTCATTTCCGTGCCCATGAGCAGGCGCAACCCTATTTTAGCCGGCTCACTGTGGGCTATGATCACCCCGTCGCTGCTTATCAGGCCGGCCCATTCCACATCAGGGTCCTTTGCAGCCTGTTCTATGAGCATTTGAAGGTGTTCGATACCCCAGTCTCCTTCCATGAACCCAGTGCGTGTCCCGGCTTCCAGGGTTCTTATCACCGACACTCCTTGGCGGCTGGTAAGCTCTTCCATGCGCTCGTTCTGGGCGTTAATGTTTCTAAGGGTAAACAGAACCACTATCACAAGGAGAATCCCGGCCACGAGCACAATGGACAGAACCGGCAAGTATTTGAGCAGACCTTTAATCGTCATCCAATCAGTTCCGAAAGACTATTGGGGAAGAAAGATACCCCTCGGAGGTCCTTCCCGGGGTCGCTTCATGTGCGGCCTACGCGTACTGCTTCCCCGTCACGGCTAAACCTCAATAGGTATCATAATCATGAAATGATTCCGGATACAACTAGTCCGTTGAACTCCTATCATCTTCCTTCTATAGGTTCAACCGATAATTTTTGAAGGGATTCGCTGATTTTATATCGGAATAATCCCGACAAGGGATCCCGCGCCCCCTAAAACTGGTTGAAAATAGGCGCCAAGTATGTTAAGCAATCCATTAAGAAAATTGACGAACCTATTGAGCCGCATAGTTTTTTGCGGACAATGTTCGCATATTATGTCCGTCACACAATGAGCGATCTATGATAGAGACAAACTCAACAAATGAGGAATTCTCTTTGGTAGCAAAGGGACGTGAGTTTCTGGATCAGGGGGACATCTCCTCTGCCGTAAAATGTTATGAAAAGGCTTTTGATCCCGAGGCAATGGACGAAACTGAAGCCCGCAGTATGCTCATTGAAGCTCGTTCCCACCTGTCGCGCAAACACTTTCTCGAGGCGCTGGAAAGCTTCGAGGAGGCTCTGCTGATGGGGACCGACGTTCAGAGGCGTCAAGCCTTGGATGCCATCTTGAATATTGCGGAAATAAGGTCTCGCGTCGGGACCCTTACCGAACAACTCGGAATCATGCTCGAAGAAATTGCCACACAGTGGCCCATAGTCCGAGAGAGTATAGTCTTTGTGTCAGAAGACGAAAACGTGGTGCTTCTCTCCCGTGACGCAGTTGATAAGATTCCCGGACACTTGGCCAAGGCGAGCAGGATATCTCGGCTGCCTCAGCACCTCGCCGACCGGGAGTTGCCAATTGATGCAGACAGATGCGTTCCGTACGCAGATGAAGAGGATCTCCGTTTCATCGTCGAATTGGCGAGGGCTCTGGCCTCATACAAAGAACCGGAAGATCTCTGACCCGCTGCGGAATCGGTGACGGCTCGTCTCCGGGAACGAGTGGCTTTTATCCAGCTCAGCAAGAGGTGGCGTGATTGCATGCTGAGTCTGGCTCGCTCTTCGCACTCTTACCCAATCCGCCTCTCACCGTTTTCGAATTGACTCGCTGTTGACTCCTTGACATAAGGTCTGGAATTATTTA
Organism: Desulfomonile tiedjei; assembly: GCA_016212935.1. Lineage (GTDB taxonomy): Bacteria > Desulfobacterota > Desulfomonilia > Desulfomonilales > Desulfomonilaceae > Desulfomonile > Desulfomonile tiedjei_A. The sequence goes on from JACRDE010000340.1 coordinate 17,234, forward strand.
AAAGTATCCCATTCGACGGTGAAGCCGTCGTTTTTTATGGGGAAGAACAATTGCGAATTCTTGGACTGGACATTGGCTCGAAGCGCATAGGAATGGCCGTCAGCGATGAATTGGGCTTCACTGCTCAAGGCCTGGAAACCCTTGACAGCAGGGACCAGGGAACTGATGCTCTAAATATTACCAAAATTGTTAAGGAATACGGAGTCACCGAAATTGTGGTCGGGATGCCATATAATATGAATGGGACGGAAGGGCCCCAGGTCAAAAAAGTAAGAGATTTTATGGAGCGCTTGAGTCAAGAGGTGGACATCCCACTCAGGGAATGGGACGAGCGTTTATCCACTGCGGCCGCTGAACGCACGCTTCTTGAGGCTGATTTAAGCCGCGCCAAAAGGCGCAAGGTGATCGACAAGCTTGCCGCGGTGTTAATACTCCAGGGGTATCTGGACAACCGATCTAGAGGCTTTGGCGGCGAATGAGAATATCTTTTCTTACCGTCCTAAAGGCGTTCGTTCTGGTGATTGCGATTGCGGCCTTGGGCATCGGGGGTTACGCGGCATATTCGAGACTGCCTGCAATAATCGGAGATTTGACCTCATCTGGGGATCGTGGCCCTGTGGTCCCAGGCCAGGAAGTGATAGTGAGCATCCCCAAGGGAGCCTCCTTGTCTCAGGTTGGGGCAATATTGCAGGAAAATAGCGTTATCTCGAGTCGCTTCGTTTTCAAGCTTGTGGCATTGATCAGGGGCGAACAACGAAAGATAAAGGCCGGCGATTACGCCCTGAAAACCGGCAGTGATGCTGGCGATGTTCTGGATCAGTTGATTTCCGGTAAGACCCTGATGTTCTCGTTTACTGTGCCCGAAGGTTACAATGTTTTCCAGGTTGCGGATTTATTTCAACAATCGGAAATCATGTCAAAAGAGGAGTTTGTTGCTCTGGCGCAGGATCGGAATTTCCTCAAGGAATTGGGTATTGAAGGTCAATCCCTGGAGGGTTATCTTTTTCCTGACACGTATTTCCTCAGACCCTCGGAAAAAAGCGACGGCAAGTTAATCATACGCAGGATGACACAGAGATTCTTCAAGATCTACGACAAGCACGTGCGTTCCACGGCCGAAGAGTATGGTTGGTCGGTTTCCCAGGTTTTGGCGCTGGCTTCTCTCATAGAGAAAGAGGCGCGCGCTCATGAGCACCCACTGGTGTCGGCCGTCTTCCACAATCGTCTGCGACAGAACATGAAGCTCCAATGCGATCCCACTGTGATTTACGGGATAAAACCTATGGGCTCCAAGATCACGCGGGATGATCTCAATCGCAAGCATCCTTACAACACCTATCAGAATGCGGGCCTGCCTCCCGGGCCTATTGCGAATCCTGGAAAGGAATCCCTAATAGCTGCTGTAAAACCCGCGGATGTGGACTTCCTATACTTTGTGGCCAAGAACGACGGCAGCCATCAGTTTTCCAGCAGCCTGAAGGAGCACAACCACTGGGTCAACCTATATCAACGCACGCCCCGCACGGGAATACAGTGAGCGAGCGTACGGAGAATAACGATGATAGATGCGAAAAAAGCAGCCATGGTGGCGGCGAATTATCTCATGGAAATCCTGGAAAGACGTCCTGACGGACTAGAAGTGGAAGAAATCGAACTGTCAGATGACGACTTTTATTGGCTTGTAACCCTCGGATACGATGTTGACCCCTTGGGCAGGAATCGCAAGTACAAAGTGTTCAGAATCAGGGCAGATAGTGGCGAAGTGGAATCGATGAAGATCAGGTGGAACGAATGACGTTTGCCCACACCTATCTTGATCGCCTCTTGCTGAAACACAGGACCAAAGGCGCCCTGATCGATACGAACATCCTTTTGCTCCTATTTGTGGGGAGGTATGATCGGGCGTTGGTCCCGAAATTCAAGAGAACAAAGATATTCACGGACGACGATTATTCCCTGGCAGAAAAAATCGTTTCTTTTTTTGCCCGCGTAGTCACAACCCCAAATATCTTGACTGAAGTCAGCAACCTCTCTAACCAGCTTCCTGAGCAGATCAAACAGAAATACTTCCGGGAATTCGTGTCTGTGGTTGACCTCCTGGAAGAGGAATACGTAGCAAGTGCAACAGCCTGTGGTCACCATTATTTTCCCCGTTGCGGCTTGACCGATTCGACAATCATGGCTCTCGCCCAAAAGAATTATCTTGTTATTACAGACGATTTTGCTCTATCGAACATACTACATGGCTTGAATATAGATGTGATAAATTTCAACCACTTGAGAACCCCATTCCTCTTGGGCCGGTAGATATGATTCTTAATACCGCGATATTATGGTTGCTTGTTCGAAACGTGTCGCAACCCTTGCCAACCTTTCAGTAGCCCTACCATGACGCACGACACCCGAAGAAAGGTGGCGAATATGTTCGGTAGGAAGCTACTCGCTCACACTATGTGCCGCCACAATACGCATCTTATACAGTGCCATTGCCAGCTCCCGAGTATCGTCTGCTTTCCCAAGACTTGCAGGTGAGACCGCGTAATCAAATTCAAACTCGATTTTGTTAAGTTCCTGAACCAGCTCTTTAGGCAAGGTGACCTCATAGGTCCGGATTTCGTTCGAGAGAGATAGGGTCGCTACCATTCTGCCATTAAGCAATATTGAAGCCCTTTGTGTGAGAGGCTCCGCACTCATTGGCGCTGCGGTAAAAGACATTATGTATTTGACGCCCGGCAGAAGCGGAACAAAAAGCTTCGCCTGCCTTGCAACTGCCCATGTCCAGACTTCACCCCCATGCCGCTCGTCCTCGCCCCAACCTGGACCGAAAAACGTATTGGATTCCTTATTACCCGGAATGACATCATAGTTGGAAAGCTCGGACATGTTGCCTTTCTGCAAAGGACTTGGGACCGGGACCACACGAATGTCCTCCCTGGACAGGCCATTTAGGTCCGCCCATTGAAAGACGTTTATCCGACGCAGCAATAGGCTATAAGGTGAATCAAAGAATATTTGATCCGATAGAGGCGCCCATCCAGGCGGGATGTTTCCGCTAAACCCGTTGACTGTCGGAATGTTTACAGCCAACTGCGCCCACATGGCGTCCAATTGGGAGTATGCCCAATAACGCGGGCCTGAAAACGATCTCATGTTAAAGACACAATAGAAAGATCGACAGTCTGTGGGGACCTCACGCACTATCTTATCTATACGATCTCTCATCTCATATTTGTTGTAAGCCATCGTAGTCTGGTATTGCTCAGCGCAGACAAAAAACAGCAAAACGAAAGCCCAACCGGAGTTTTTCATTCGATGTAAAAAGTAGGCAACGCTGACGCAGATCCCGACAAGAATCAAAAGCGAAACACGAGTCACAACCCTGATCACGTCTCCCGCGGGGACATGGTTGAAAACCAATATCCATGGGGACCATTCTCCAGAATACACGAATGCTGTCGCCAGCAATATGAGGGTACAGATTACGATTATTTTCCCCCAACCTACCCTCAGGAGTTGAATCATGCCCAAAACAGATAGTGTCGTTGTGAGTAGGCCTACTCCAATTCGATGCGCCGGCTCGTTGGGAATTGTAGTGAAATCCAAGTAAGTTCTTAGCCAATGGTAGACTTGATTCCACGGTCCCATATCGATCCATGACTTGGCCGTGGGAATCATAAGGGCGACCTCCGACCACGGCCTTGCTCCCAGGAGTGTTTTGGTCAAATTGTAGTGGTAAGCCATCCATCCCAACACGGGCAGCACCATAACAGCGGAAATTAGCATAGGGAGCCAGTTTATTTTAGCAAACTGAAAGAGATACCTTCTAGGTTCTCGAAACGCCAATGAAACACCTAAGGCAATCGAGAGACCGAGAAACAGAAAAAACCCAAGGTAGATTCCCGCAAGAGCCTGACCGGCAAGCGCAACGGTAAACAATGCCGTCCACGCCCAGTTCCGTCTGTCTGCTGAGCCTTCTTGATCTTGAAAGCACCCGAACATTTTGCACAGGCAGTACAGCGCTATCATGGTGAAAAATTGCGGAAGGAGCTGGGGATAGTTGAGCTGCGTCCCTCGCATGGAAGCAAACGAGAATAAGTAGGAACCTCCTACGGAAGCGACCGACGAGAGGTGCAATCCTTGCCTCAGAAAAAGCAAACAGGAGAGAAAATTCAATGTGCCAACGGTAATCATCCAAAGCTGAAAGGAAGTGTCAGGCAGAAAACCCAGGATTCTCCAGATCCAGTAAATAGGGGCAGATCCTATGAGGATGTCGGAGTAACTGGCAGTATTCGTCAAGGGGTAGAAGATTGGGCAGTCCCAGAGATTGCTGTGGAGAGGATTTCCTGAAATCCATTGAAAACAATGCTCAAGCACATAGTTGTTGAACCGCGTATCTCCCGGATCAGTCTGAATGAATGTGAACCCGGAGAGTATGGTGGGGTGAAAAAAAGCGACAATGCCGAGCATCAGGAACATCAGCGTGAACAATCGTTCTTTCCACCACGTTTGACCAATCATGGATATCCGTGTCACTCGCAATGATCATCAGAGCGTGTCCCCTATTAGAGAATGGGAAACCTGACGGCAGCACGGGGCTCGCGCTTCGTATGGGGGCTGAGGCGATTGAGTTGCAGAAAGGTTCCCTTTCTATGGGCATCACTCCGACCTTCACTTGTATCTCGCCCTCATAAGGCGGGTCAACCATTTTGTTTTTCTATGAGGTTCGCTGGCGAATGCTCTGGCCAATTACTCTTTCTTCGTAAATACCGTGTTTTTCCGGGGGCAATGCCGTCTGTTTGTTCGGTGGGGCGGGCGTCCCTCCGGTCTTTGCAACTAGGTTCATTGTGATACGAATGCTGTTCATTGTTGAGATGTTAAGTCAGCATTAGAAATAGGGGCCATGGGCCAAATTCTGCGAAGAACTTTCTCGCCGGCCTTGCGAGAACCGGCTTGTATGTCTATATTGAATTGCTATAGTGCCTGGAGAAACACCCTGTCTCGAAAACGGAGATTAGTTCAATGGAAGCGTTGGGTTTGTGCTTGGGAGCGTCTACACTTAGCCTCGTTCACCTTCGAAAAGAAAACGGTAAGACCGAAATAATTGAATGCGATACCATCACTCACGAAGGGAACCCCAGAAAAGTACTGTTGGAGACTCTGAAGAAAATGCCCGTCGCGCGCAAAATACCCGTCGCTGTGACTGGCCGAAAATTCTGTAATTTCGTTGAACTTACAACTATCTCCGAACCCGAAGCCGTCGAGATGGCAGTGTCGCACGTCATCGCGAACGGCGATCCTCACAGCGTCGTGATCAGCGCTGGAGGCGAGACTTTTCTCGTTTATCACCTCGATGAAGACGGAAAAATACAGGGCATTCAGACAGGCAACAAGTGTGCCTCAGGAACCGGCGAGTTCTTTCTCCAACAGATCGGCAGGATGAACCTTACGCTCCAGGACGTCTCGGGATTGGGGATCTCCGAGCATCCGCACAAAGTTTCAGGCAGGTGCTCGGTGTTTTGCAAAAGCGACTGCACCCACGCCCTGAACAAAGGCGTCCCCAAGGGTCAGGTAGTTGCCGGTCTGGCCAAGATGATGGCCAACAAGGTTGTCGAACTGTTGAAAAAACTGCCCAAGAAGCACGTGGTATTGGTTGGGGGATCGTCCAGAAACAAGACGATGATCCATTACCTCGCAAAGGAAATAGAAGACCTCCGCATTCCTGAGGAAGCCCCGTACTTCGAAGCGCTCGGGGCTGCTCTTTGGGCCCTCGAAAATCCCACCAAACCCTATAACGGACCAGATGATGTCTTCCAAAAGAAGGGCTCGGCTTTCGGATACCTTAAACCGCTTTCGGAGTTTCGCCACCTGGTCCGCTTCGAGGACCGCCCTAGAGGCAAAGCGGAAGCAGGTGATCGCACGATTCTCGGATTGGACGTGGGCTCCACCACGACCAAGGGAGTTATCATGCGCTGCAGAGACAAGGCGATCCTGGCAGCGGATTACCTGCGAACCGATGGCGATCCTGTAGGGGCATCACGCAAGGTCTATCGCAGTCTTGCAGATCAGATGGACGTGCCGATCAGTATCGTGGGCCTCGGAGTCACCGGGTCAGGCAGGCAGATCGCCGGCCTGCACGCATTGACCGACGGCGTCATCAACGAGATCATAGCTCATGCTGCTGCGGCCGTGCATTTCGATCCGGAGGTGGACACCATCTTCGAGATCGGCGGCCAAGACGCAAAGTACACATACATCACTAATGGGGTGCCAAGCGATTATGCCATGAATGAAGCCTGTAGCGCTGGTACGGGCTCGTTCCTCGAGGAATCCGCCAAGGAAAGCCTCGGACTCAAGGTCACTGATATCGGCAAGGTCGCTTACACAGGCACCAATCCCCCGAATTTCAACGACCAATGCGCTGCGTTCATCGGATCGGACATCAAGAACGCTGCGCAGGAAGGTATTCCTGTAAACGATATAGTCGCAGGGCTGGTGTACTCAATTTGCATGAATTATTCCAACAGGGTGAAAGGCAATCGACCTGTGGGCAAGAAGGTTTTCATGCAAGGTGGCGTCTGCTACAACGAGGCAATACCGGCCGCAATGGCGGCCCTTACGGGCAAAGAAATCGTGGTGCCACCTGAGCCTGGCCTGATGGGAGCCTTTGGAGTGGCCCTTGAAGTGGAGCGCCGGATTGACGTCGGGCTGATGC
>JACRDE010000341.1 GCA_016212935.1 Desulfomonile tiedjei
CCGTGTACATCACAGGAATAAAGATCAGGGTGAAAAGCGTGGCCACCGACAATCCACCCACCACGGCCATTGCCAGACCGTTGTATATTTCCGCCCCCGCGCCGCTTCTTAGAGCCAGGGGCAACATTCCCAGTATCATTGCAATTGCCGTCATGAATATGGGGCGCATTCTTCTTGTGCTCGCCAGAACCAGAGCCTGGTCCCGCTCCACGCCGTGCTCATCTATCAGTTGAACAGCGTAAGTAATAAGTATGATGGCATTTTTCACCACCAGCCCCACCATCATTATGTAACCGAGTATGGTGAATGAATCGAAAGGAATGCCCGCAAGTCTTACTACGAAATTGGCCCCGATGATCGACAGCGGCAAACTCAACAGAATCGAAAGCGGCCTGATAAACGACTGGAATTGCATCACCAGCAACAGATAAACCACCACCACTGAAAGCGGAAAAACGAATTTTATTGCGTCCTTGAGCTTGCGCAATTCATTTACCGCCCCAAATGGCACATAAGTGTACCCCACCGGAAAAGCCACAGATGAATTGATCTTCGCCACTACCTCCTCGAAAACCTCACCCAGAGGTCGATCCTGAATGGTGAGCTGCACCCGCGCATTCCGCCTGGAGTTGTAATGATTGATCTGCAGTGGACCGAACGTTGTCACCACCGAGGCCACACTCGTTAGGGGAATTTGAATCTTAGGATCCTGAGGGGACGTCAGAATTATGCGACCGATGTCTGAGACATTCATGATGCCATTCTCCTGTCCCATGACCCGAATGTAAAAGTACCGTCCCTCGACATCGTACTGAGTCGTAGTTCGCTGGCCGCCTACAGCTGCTTCCACTGCATCCGCGACGTCTTTTACGTCGAATCCGTAATGTATAGCCCGCTGATCGTCGACTCGGACTTCGACCTGTGGCTTGCGCAGGTAAAGGTCCGTGTACCTGAATACCACTCCTCTGGTATTTTTCCCTATTTCCATGATTTGCTGGACAATCCCCTCGATGACATCATAGCTCTTGCCTCTGATGCGCACGTCAACCACATTGGATCTGGAATACATATTTCCGAACAGCGGGAATCGAACCGGGTCTACTGCTTTCAATGGCAAATCCGTGGCGGACGCGTGCGCTTGCTGAGCTATTTTATTAATGTTTACTCCACTGTCTTCTTCTCTGTCGCAAACCAGGAAGATCTGATTGCGTGGCATGTTCCTGTTCGGGATCGAAACTACGTGACGCACTCCTTCAATGTTTTTCCACCGATCTTCCAGTATGGTCATGAGCCTACTTTTCTCGTCCAGACTTGTGCCCTCGTATGTTTCCACCTTTATCCTCACGAGATTGGTCCCGCCGGTAGGCAGATATCCCATTCCCGGCAAGATTCGGTACGACCCCAAAAGCGCAAGCAAGACCCCGATGATTAGCGCGGCCTTTCTTCCTGGAGTCCCCAGAAAGTATCTCAGAGACCCCACTAGCTTTTCTGACACCTTTTGGCCCACCCGATCCAGCATATGCAAAGGGGCCATCAGTTTCTTCATAAGTCCGGAAGGTTCCTTCTCTTCGGCCATCCACCTGGAAGCCAGCATAGGAACAACTGTGAAAGCGTCAAAAAGGGACAAGAGAATTGCACAGGATATGATGAACGCAACCGGTCCGAAAAGGGTGCCTACCTCACCCTTTAGCATGAGAACGGGCACAAAAACCGCTGCGGTTGTAAGGGTGGACATGAAAACCGCTGTGCCCACTTCACGCGTGCCGTCCACGCACGCGGAGACGATGTCCTTGCCTTCCTCGTATCGGTGTCTGTAGATATTTTCAAGCACAACTATTGCGTCGTCCACAATCATCCCGATGGACAGAGCAAGGCCGGCAAGTGAAAGAACATTTATGGAGTATCCAAGTAAATACATACCTATGAAAGTCCCGACTATAGAAACTGGAATAGATGTCGCCACTATGAATATGCTGCGCCAGTGTTTCAGAAACACGAACAAAACCAAAAGCACAAGGAAAATCGCTTCAAGAAGGCTAGCCCTTACGATCCGGACCGCGTCACGGATGTAATTGCTCTGATCGTAGAGCTTCTGAAAGTTTGCACCAAACGGCCCGTATTCCTGCTGCATTAGGCGGATTTCTTCATTCACCTGATCTATCGTGGAGATTATGTTTGCACCCACTTGGCTATAAACATTGAAGATGATTCCTTGGCCTCCGTTTATCCTGCAGTAGGATTCCGGCCTCTCATACTTATCTTGCACGGCCGCAACATCAGAAAGATGAAGGATCGGTTCTCCGGGTTTGGATATTCGAACCTTTCGGAAAGCTTCACCAGTAAGAAGTTCCCCCACGGTTCGGACGGTCCATTCCCTGGTTCCCTCGTTGAAGTAGCTGCCGCTCTGGTTCAGGTTGGTTCTGTCTATGAATCGTTTTATATCGCTTACAGTGAGGCGCCTCGCCTTGAGGCGTTCAGGATCGAAAGTGATGAGCATTTCACGATTTCGGTTGCCGTCAAACTGGCAATCCCCCACGCCTGGGATTCTCCTTATTCGGGGGGCGATTTCCTTGTCAGCCCAGGTTGACATGGTTACAAGATCTACGCTTCCGGTGAGCGCGAACTGGTACACAGGCAGACTGACACGGTCGCTTGCCTTGAAAATCTGCGGGTTCTCTACCTCTTTCGGAAGGTCGCGCACCCGGTCAAGATTGCGCTGGAGTTCTGAGGCCGCTATATCGAGGTTTGTCCCGGTCTTGTAAAATATCATTATCAGCGATTCACCGTGGCGAGAAAAACTCTGGGTGTACAGCATGTTTGTGACGCCGGAGATGTTTTCCTCGAATCGAGTCGTTACTTCTCCTTCCACTTCTTCAGGGGCTGCTCCAGAGAATCTGGTGCTCACGACAAGGACAGGTTGTTCAGTGTCCGGCTTCAGCTCTATTGTGAGAAACGTGAGGCAAACGTACCCGAAAACCAGAACCAAAAGGACTCTCACTATGACGGTTATGGGGAGTCTTACTGATGATTCCGCTATATTCACTTGGTACCCCTCAGTACGGACTGTTTTTAATACGGAGCAACGGCTGTGCCAAACCAACGCCATGCTTTGAAGGGCGTCTGGTCACGGAGATAGCCGAGTGAGCCTTTCGTTCACCCGAGTACGGTATCCATTCTCTGTCAGGATTTTTAACATATTGTAAACTTGGCCCGTTTAGAGATGCCGGTATCCGCAGAAGGCTTAGGTTCCGTCCAGCCGGAGAAATATGTGCCAGGTTCTGGTCACAACCCTAGGCTGTGCGACTTAAGTCTACCAGGTTTCCGATGAGCCGCATTATTTCTGATGGCGCAAAGAGATTATCTGAAATTTGGCGAACAGTCCCAGTGCAGTCTGGGGGCATTTATGGCCTTTTCGGGCCGGTGAGTGGGACAAAAAAAACAGCAGTCCGGCTTGACAGAGCTTCGGACAGTTGATAGATTACTCGGATGATCGCGGGGTGGAGCAGCCAGGTAGCTCGTTGTGCTCATAACCCAAAGGTCGGAGGTTCAAATCCTCCCCCCGCTACCAGGAATACAAAAGGGTTACAGTTCACGGCTGTGGCCCTTTTTCATTTTGTGTTGAAAGCACTCCCACAACATTGTGCCTGATTTCTATCGCAACCCCCCAAGATAAGCACATGATTCTTTCATTCAAGGAGTCTCCTGCAAGCACATACCGTTACCCCGGCGAAAGCCGGGTCCAATGCTGCGAAATGCTGGATTGAAAATCCCGGATGCCGGCTTCCGCCGGAGTGACTCTCAGAGCTTCCGGATAATGGACGGGAAATAAGAGTCGGAAGCATTCAGACAGTCTCCCTACCCTTGACGCTCTCTGCAAGAAATGTCATGATAAAAAAGTTAAATAAGTGCTGTCCTACTCCGGCTCTAACTCTTGTGTGGGGGATCTCCTATGAAGCGAACGGATCGCAACCCTGGTTTTCCGGTTCTGCGCGTCAGCTTCCTCGTGCTGGTGGTGTGCCTGTTGGGTCTGATGGCATCCGCACCTTTCTTAGCCGCTGAACAGGATCGTGCAATCGTTCGGTCATCCCAGCCTGTCGATTCCGACGATGGTCTTCTGGGGCCCGGTGACCTCTACGCAGTGGTCGTGGGTGTGTCGCGATACGGAAATCCCAACGTGCCGCAGCTCAGCATGTCCGACAAGGACGCCAAGGATTTCGCTGCATTCCTCCAAACGCAGAACAAGCTTTACCACAAACTCCACCTCATCAGCCTCCTCAATGAACAGGCCACCAAGAAAGAAGTGGAACGCACCCTGCTCTACGAACTGAGGAAAGCGGGTAAAGACGACACGGTGGTTATCTTCTTAAGCGGCCATGGTGCAAGCGATCCCAACATGCCTGGAGAGTTCTTTTTCCTCACTCATGACGCCGATCCTGATATCTTGGGAGCCACAGCAGTCAACCTGAGCCGCATGCGATTTCTCGATCGGCTGGATTCCAAACGGATCCTGTTGATTGCCGACACCTGTCACGCCGGTGGTTTTTCCATGATGGGAAACAAGAGCATTGATCCGCCCCTGAAGAAATTCATGAGGGATGTCAAGGAATCGCAGGGTCGAGTAATAATGTCGTCGTGCCGACCCGACGAAATTTCTCGGGAAGATCCCGCGCTTGGCAACGGCGTCTTCACTTACTACCTCCTGGAGGGACTCAAGGGAAGGGCCGATTCCAACGGAGACGGTGTGGTGAGCCTCAAGGAAGCCTACGATTACGTGTACACGATGGCAAAAAATTCCACCAAGGGCGTGCAGCATCCCCAGTGGGAGGGGAGGTTGATTGGTGCATTTCCCCTGTCCTTGTGGTCCTTGGGGAACACGCTGACAGCGGGAGAAGAGACATCGGAGCGGTCTGAGGCAAACCTTGCGGCCCTTCCGCCTTCGGGAGGGCAGGAACGGGATCGCCTCACACAACAGGCCAAAGGGGGAGACGTGCAGGCCCAAAATAGCATCGGTTTGATGTGCGTACAGGGTTAGGGCGGTTCGCTGGACTACAACGAGGCGGCAAAGTGGTTTCGGATGGCTGCGGAAAAAGGATATGCTGCAAGTCAGGCTAATCTGGGCCTAATGTACGTCAAGGGGGTGGGAGTTGGCAAGGACTACCGCGAAGGCATGGAGTGGTTGACCAAAGCTGCAGAGCAGGGCAGCGCCAATGGCCAGTGCGCCCTCGGATGGATGTATCAAAGAGGTTACGGCGTGCCTATAAACTATGACAGGGCCCGAATGTTGTACCTCAAGGCCGTGGACGGGGGGGGCATCCAGGCGTTGACCAACCTCGGATTGATGTACATCTACGGACTGGGCGTGAAAAAGGACTGCAAGGAAGGGATGGCCAGACTATCCCAGGCAGCGGATCGTGGCAACGCCAATGCCATGGGGGCTCTGGGCCGACTGTACCGAGTGGGAACAGACGTACAAAAGGATTACGACCGTGCGCTGGAGTGGTACCGCAGGGCGATTGATGGAGCCTCTGCTGAGGCCATGTCTGATCTGGGAATAATGTATGTGGAAGGTTTGGGTGTTCCGAAGAGCTATAGCAGTTGCCAAAAGTTTTGACCGATTGCTCGTTTATTTTTCTCGCGTTCCGGTCGAGAATGTGATTTTTTCTTGGGCATGGCTCGTCTACCGAACATGCCCAACGCCGAGAACTGCACCCTGGCAGAGCTGGA
>JACRDE010000027.1 GCA_016212935.1 Desulfomonile tiedjei
GATGCAGGCTTGGTGTTTACAAGCACGGGCTCCGGATCATTGCATTCATGGGGTTGGTAGTCCTGGTTACGGTTATTAGGAGTGGAGGAGATTTGTTTGACAGATGGGACCCTCAATTTGTGCGTGGCCACACCGTTGAGTCAAGATTGCCTTCGCTTCTCGCCGGCCTCTTGGCCGGGTGGCAGCATCCATTGGGTCTGGGGGTACAAGGGTATACAGAGGTTGCCTCGGACTTGTATTCGGAGCTGCAATGGCTAGAAGGTTCAGAGTACATTTTGACTGTCGCACCTCATAATCACATTGTCAATAATTTCGTTGCTTTTGGCTTTCCAGGTCTGGTCATATGTAGCCTTTATTACATTATTCTCTTTCGACTCTCGTACAACCTTGCCAGGAATACCTCTCTTGGGTCGTTAAGAGTACTTTCGTTGGGTTGTTTTGGTTGTTTCATTGCCGAATTCATTTATGCACAGACACACAACGCCGGGCCCTTCCACACCGATATTGCTCACTGGTATGTAGTGGGGTTGCTGTTTGCTGCATACAAATTACAGCTCCAGTTCCAGGACCAGAGAACCGATCAAGTTAGGTAGAATTGAGTCCCTACTGGGTGAGCGTAACGTTAAGAATCCTTGACGGGCACCAGTGGAGCTGGTGGCGATGCGGGAAACTTGCCGGCCGAGCGAAAGGACGGCCAGCCCAAGAACGTGGGTGAAACAGACGGCCTGCTCTGAAATAGCCCAGTTGAGCCGAAATTCATGGAGCCTCATTCAGCTGGACCATTTGAGGTGGATCAATGATCATCGGTGATTACTCAAGGCACAGCAAACCTCGGCGCGGTTTTCGTGAAGATGATTCAGCGACGCCTCTCGTATCGGTTGTCTTGCCGGTATTCAATGAGAAGGCAGCGTGTCTGGAGAAGGCGGTCGCTTCCATCTTGGCCCAGACTTTTGATGCTTTCGAGTTGCTCGTCTTGGATGATGGTTCAGATCGTGAAGAAACCATTCACCTCCTTGACAGCTTGCCAGACCGAGACAAACGGATTCGTTTGTTTAGGGGTCCCAATACCGGTGTAGCGGCCGTCTTGAACAAGGGCCTGAATCTTGCGAGGGGAGACCTGATTTGTCGCCAGGACTCGGACGATTGGTCTGAACCCGATCGCATACGAATTCAGTTTGAATTTCTACGAGCCAGGCCGGAACTTGCTATGGTCGGCTCAAATATAGCGCTGCATCAGGAAGATGCCGAATTCTTGTGGACTACGAACATGCCACAGACGCCGGAAGAGGTGAAGAGCACTCTTCCCTTAGGCAATCCATTTTGTCACGGCTCAGTCTGTTTTCGCCGCGCTCGTGCACAGGAAATCGGAGGCTACCGTCTCGATCTCAATGGGGCTGAGGATTATGATCTGTTTTGGAGAATGTGTGAAGAATGGGGGGGAGCAAATCTTGCGCAGGCTCTTTATCATCTCCGACGTGCAGGTTCATCGGTTTCAGGCGCACAGGCAACGAACGTGTTAGTTAAGTTCCACATGGTGCAAGTACTGGCAAAGATGAGACACAACGGGGAAGCCGAGGATCTTGATCTCGCACGAGCTTTGGTGAACAAGGATCATGCCAGGCTGAAGTATCTGGGACAATTGAAGCAAGCTGATCACTTGCTCTTGGCAGGCCACTATAGTAAGGCCCTGCGAGGCTATTCCAGTACCTTCAAGAACCCATGCTTCAGCTGGCTCTCAGTCGCTAAGCTGCTGCGTTCGTGCCTGTTTATTATGGTTCCGGCAATAAGAAAGCACTTGTTCATAATCCTGTTGATTGTCCTGGGAAATCTGGCCGCATACCACTATGCTTATGTTTAATAGACTATTATTATTCGTAGTATCCAAACGAGTACTAACTGAACAACCGACATAACGGGGGTTTGCCGACCAATTCAACCATGGCTTTCGTCGCCGTGCACAATCAGCCTACGGACTTTCGATAAACTGACATCCTATATCCTAAGTACAGTCCCTGTGCGTGCTTTAAGGAACACCGTCGTGCAAGCACTCTGACCAATGAGGTAGCGCCTATTAGCGCGTAAGAAGCCGGCCGAACACTGGTCTAACCACTGATGCAGCCGGCTTCTTTTATTCTGGATCGCACACAGCCATGTGTGCGATCCTTTCGCCTAGTGTCTCATTAAGCCACGTTGATGTCTATGACGTCGGTGGTTGTCACGGTGCCGTCGTTTGTCGCCACCGACAGGCTCGCGGCACCCGTAGACGTACCATTGAAGCCCACCCACCCCAAGGCAATGTTGACCTGGCTTACTGTACCGCTGAAAGTCATGGTCTGATCCGCGATGCCGTCTCCCACGGAGAATGTGATGCCCGACTCTGTAATCAGTGACTGCGCCAAGTTGATGGTCCCGTTCGTAGCACTCAGCGTCACCGTTTCCAGATTAGACCCCGCATCGGCATCGGAGACCGAAATGTTGTTATTCGTCGTGTAGTAGAACCCCAGGGTAGATCCTAGAGTTGCTGCCTGCGTTGTCGTAGGAACATGGTTTACCGGAGCAATATTCTGGGGGGTAACGGCCGGAGCGACGTCAATGCTTATGACGTCGGTGGTTGTCACGCTGCCGTCGTTTGTCGCCACCGACAGGCTCGCGGCACCCGTAGACGTAC
>JACRDE010000353.1 GCA_016212935.1 Desulfomonile tiedjei
GAAAAATGCCCACATTACCGTTGTGTCGGACTGTCCTTGAATCCAGAGCCACATAGCGCCGAATCCCACGGCAAAAAAGACGGTCATGAGTATGATGGCGAAGTAGTCATCAGGGGAGCTGATGATTTTGATTTCGGGAACCGTTAACCTGCGGTAAATACGGCGTAGCCCTATCAAGAAGGCAAGTCCCATGAACAACATGATTATTCCCGAGAATGCCGGAGTCATCAACCCAGGCACCAGAGGGATGAGAAAAGTGGCGCCGATGGTCAAAGCAACGGCTACATGGAAGATCATGAATTCAGTGTAGAAATAGAGATTCTTCGACGTGCTTTCCATGTCCCAGGGCCTCAGGACATTGGTCAATGAAATAAGAGACCCCTTGACCCGATCGCCTTTCAGTTCGGCACGTTCCGGCGGAAAAGGTTTCTTCAAGAGCTGCGAAATCTTGATCGTATACATAAGAGCCATGAACCCAAGTGCCGCATACTGGACCGGCTCTTCCAGAATGTACAAAGCGTGACTGACCGTATTTTCCATATGTATTCTTCTCCCTTTCTCACCCTTTTTCGGTCCTTCTTGAGGACTAAATCTTCAATGTCTGTTCCGAAATTGTAAAAGACCATAGCTCTGCACCGTAGGGTAGAATTAGCAAACCCCATGCCATAAAAGTGTCGCGAAATATCGGGCATGGATTCGGGAATCAAGCGTTTTTCATGCAGAGATTCAAGTATTAATACCGTCAGTATTCTTTACATTCTGTTAAGAAAATCGACAAAGGGGAAAATTCGCGTGACCTTCCAGACTCATGTCCAGACGCGGTTGATTATACCAACATCCGTGGCGGAGAGCGCCACAACGAAGAATGAAAACGTATCGGTAGGATCATCATCTTGCCGTTCCTGGTAAGCCTTCTTCGCCAATAATCTCAGAGCATGACTTCGTCTCGGAAACCCTCCCGGATCGTGAGCAACGATGTTACTTTTTTGACTATGCATCTGGATTAATCGTAGAATGAAGGACGCACCAGCGGAATTCTTCTTCGGGTCGGGGTTCAACTTATGGAATTAGTTTACATTCTTCTCGTTCTTCTTGCAGGAGCGTGCGCTCCTACTCAAGCCGGGATCAATTCACAGTTGAGTCTTTGGACGCATGACCCAGTGCTTGCCTCTTTGATCTCTTTTGCGGTGGGGACTGTAGCGCTGGCTTTTCTTGTCTTTGTCTTAAGAATTCAGTGGCCCCCAATCAACACAGCTTTGGGATTGCCCTGGTGGCAATGGACAGGAGGGTTCCTGGGTGCTTTTCTTGTTGTGGTCACCGTGTTCCTGGCTCCAAAACTGGGAGCAGCGACGATGATAGCGTTTTTTGTCGCAGGCCAGATGTTCGGCAGCCTTCTTTTGGATCATTTTGGGTGGGTAGGATACGACACTCATCCGGTGAACGTCTGGAGACTCGCTGGGGCAGCTTTTCTCATTACAGGGGTTGTAATGATCGAAAAGTTCTGACACTCGGGCAACTAATACGAATTCGCAATCAAAGCAGCAAAATCGGAGAAACCCTTGTTGTAAGAAGTGTTTCCCCGAACCCTATCCTGCTTTCCGCCTGGGAGGTTGGTATAAGGTGTTTTGATGCTAGACAGCAAGGTAGCGCTTTTTGATATCTTCATCCTTTTCCAATTCAGCCACGCTACCCTGGTACTTGATATGCCCGTTGTCCACGATATACGCTCTATCGGAGTGCTTGAGCGCGAATTTGACGTTTTGCTCTGACAGGAGAATGGTCACGCCCTCCCGTTTCATCGTGTCTATGAATCCGCCGAGCATTTTTACCACAATAGGCGCCAGCCCCTCTGAGGGCTCGTCGAGAAGAATCAGATCCGGATCTCCTATCAAGGTCCGAGCAATGGTGAGCATCTGCTGTTCGCCGCCACTCAACGTCCCGCCTCTGCGGTTGGAGAGTTCGTCGAGCCTGGGGAAGAAACCGTAGATCCGATCATAATTCCATTTATTGGTTTTGCCGCCGCTGCCCTTGTGGCCAACCTCGAGATTGGCATGAACCGTCAGATCAGGGAATATCCTGCGATCTTCAGGAACGAATCCCATGCCCAACCTTGCGACCCTGAACGGCGCCAGACCGGTCACGTCCTTTCCCTTGAAGATCACCCTGCCGCTCTTTGGGGGAGTCAACCCCATGATACTGCGCATGGTGGTGGTTTTTCCGGCCCCGTTTCGCCCGAGTAGCACCACTACTTCGCCCTGGTCCACGTCCAGGGACACGTCAAAAAGAATGTGACTCAAGCCATAGAACGTGTTGATATTTCGGACTTCCAACTGCATGGTCAGACCTCTTCGCCCAAATAGGCTTCAATAACTTGCTGGTTGGAAGAAATTTCTTTTGGGGTGCCTTCCGCAAGTATTGTTTTATAGCAAAGCACTCTAACCTTCTGCGAGATTCCGAAAACTATGTCCATGTCATGTTCGATAAAAAGCATAGTTATCTTTAATTTCTCCCAAAGGCCCTTGACCAGTTCGACTGTATGCCATCGTTCCTCAGGGCTCATCCCCGCTGTGGGTTCGTCCAGGAGAAGCATTTTCGGTTCCAATGCGAGCGCCACCGCTATATCCAGTCGTTTCTGGTTCCCGTGGGCGAGTGTGCCGCTTTCGCGGCTTGCCATATCCGCAAGCCCAACATTTTCCAGTATTTCATAAGCACGTTCGTGATCTTTATCGTGGTTTCGGAATGGAGCAAACAGACTCAGATTGCCTTTTCTGGCACTGATCACGGTGGTAAGGACGTTCTCCAGCACAGTCATCCGTGGAAAGATGTTGGTACGTTGGAAAGCCCTCGCGATGCCGAGTCCCACAATGTGGAACGGTTGCATCCCGGCTATGTTCGTTCCTCTGAACAGGATCTTCCCTTTGTCCGGAACGTGGTACCCGGTTATCAGGTTGAAAAGCGTCGTCTTACCCGCGCCGTTCGGCCCGATGATCGAACTCAGTTCGCCTTCGGGGATGGCGAAGTTTACGTCGTTGAAAACCTGGCTACCCTCGAAGGACTTGGAAAGACCTTCGATCTTGAGAATTGCTTCCGGCATTTAACTTCACCGCTTGTTTGTCAGAGTTTCAGGATTTCTTGAACGCCTTCTCGTAGATCCCAACCAGACCGCCCGGAGCAAACAAAACTACCACGAGCAATACCAGTCCCAGAATAATGGCCCAGATTTCGACAAGCCCTTTGTGCAACTGCTGAAGAAAAATTTTCATGAAGATCAGGACGGCTGAACCGATTGCAGGTCCCAGGAGAGAATACATTCCACCCACAAGACTTCCCAGAATCGGTTCCGCCGACTTGCTCCAGTGCAGGAACTCAGTCTGGGAGAAGCGATTGAGCTCGGTCAGCAAGCCGCCGGCCAGGCCGGCAAAAGACCCGGCGATAATGAAATTCAGCCACTGGAATCGTCGGACGTTCAACCCTATGAACTTGGCCCGTTCCAGATTCTCCCGGATCGTTCGAATGGTGAGCCCGAATGACGAGTTTACAAGCATCCTCATGATCAGGAAGCAAATGATGAAAAGCACGAGACACAATAGATAGTAGTTTAGGGGCCCTAGAAACTCCGGCCTGGGTATTCCGTGGATCCCGTCGTCCCCTCCCGTGAATGTGTACCACTGGAACACGATCATGTACAGTAACTGACTGAATGCAAGGGTCAGAATCGCGAAGTAAAGTCCTATGAGCCTCACACAGAACCAGCCTATCACAGCCGCTGCCAGGCCCGCCACCACAGGGGCTGCAGCCAAAGCAAAGAATAGAGAGACACCGGCTTTTTTCATCAGCAGGGCTACTGTGTAAGCTCCCACTCCAAAAAAAGCGGCATGGCCGAAACTGACCATTCCTCCAAATCCCAGGATCAAGTTGAGACTCATGGCGAAGAGCCCCATTATGATCATCTCAGTCGTTACCCAGATCCAATATTCACCTGTCTTGCCGAAATTAGTAAGGATGAAGGGAAGCAAAAACAGGCCTGCGGTTACGATGATTCCCGCTATCCAATTTCGTTTCGTCGACGAATATTCATTCCTGTTGTTGACCATATTTCACCGCTTAACGTTCAGGTTTTCCGAAGAGACCCCACGGCCTGAGTATCAATACCAAGGCCATAACGGCATACGGGAAGACAAGGGCCCATCTGCCAAAAGGCAGCTGCAGCACTGTGATGCCTACGCCGATTATCAAAGACCCCAGCAATGCTCCCCCAATGCTTCCCAGGCCTCCAATGACCACCACTGCGAAGGACTCGATTATCTTTTCCATACCTATGCCGAGATCGATGTTGGCCAAGGAGGCCATCAACACTCCGCCGACTCCTGCGAGCCAGCAACCCAGCATGAAAGTCGAGGTCATAACCCACGACACGTTCACACCCAACGCTCCCAGGGTTTCGGGATACCACACCGCAGCGCGGATCAGGTTGCCGGACCTCGTCCTGTACAGTAGCAGCCACATTCCAAGAGCGATCACCGGCCCCACCAGCAAGACAAAAACATTGTACGTGGGCAGCGCCATGCCGAACAGATCCACCGAGCCAGCAAAGATCTCCGGGCGAGCCACATTTCTTGGGTCGCCTCCCCAGATCACGCGCACCACGTCGTCAAGGATGAGAACCAGAGCGTATGTGAGCAAAAGCTGAAGTAAGTGCTCTTCCCTATAAACCCGCCGGAAAAGCAGCACTTCAAGAACAAATCCGACCAAAGCCACGGCAGGGGGCACGAGGAGAAGCGAGAGTAAGAAGCTCTGAAGAGTTCCTGTGGTCAACAATGTACTCAAGGAGTACGCCAGAAAGGCCCCGATCATGTATAACGAACCGTGTGCGAAATTGATCACCCTGAGAACACCAAAGACCAGGGTGAGACCGGAAGCGATAATGAACAGGAGCATTCCATGGCTCAGGCCGTTCACAAGCATAAAGATAAAGAGCTGAATGGTCATCTTTTTGCGCCAATACAGTAGGTTTGCAGCACGATTGGAACGAGGCCCCGCCCCACAGTAGGGTACGGGGCACGAAGATGGACGCTATTTCTTTTCACGCAGTTTCTGTATCTCTTCGACGGATAGCCATACCTTCTCCGCGGGAACTTCTTTCACATCCTTCATGATGAGGAAATCCGGATACGTAGGATCCTTAGCGGTGGTGCCCACGTAGATTCCGACGTTGGCCATGTGATCTTCCGCACGGATGTAACGGTCGCCACGCAGCGACTTAAACTTCAAGCCGCCGAGAACTTTGACCACTTTCTCGGAATCCGGACTCTCAGCCTTCTTCATTGCTTCGGAGAGTGCGATCAGGCCGTCGTATGCCATTATTGCCCAGTCTGCAGGCCATTCCTTGAACTTATCGTGATATTTCTTGATAAAATCCTTCATTTGCGGTGTGTCGATGGCATAAAAGGGGCTTCTAGCATAGCCTACGAGTCCTTCAGGCATATCTTTCCCTGTCACCCGAAGGAAGTCCAGGTCAAACAAGGAACTGAAAGTGGCCTTCTTGAACAGATCATATGGTTTGGCCTGCTTGATGAAAGTGCTGAGTCCGGCACCCCATAGACTAGCGAAAATGACGTCAGGATTCTTGGCCATAAGGGTAGGAATGTATGATGAGAAGTTGGTCTCAGCCACTTTCACCCAGACTGTCTCGAGAATTTTGGCATCGGGTTTCAGTTCCGCCATTTTCTTCGAGAAGGCGTTATACTGGTCGTGTCCGTAAGCGTAATCAAATCCGATGTATCCAAATTTGTTTTTCGGGTTTTGTGCAAGGGTCACTGCCATGCCGCGGCCTTCGATTCCGGTGTTAGGCACGACCTGGAACATGTAGGGCTGGAAGTCCGTAGTGGTCAAAGCCTCCGCGTTAGACGTGTGAAAAATCACTATCTTCTTGAATTCATTTGCGACCTTTGTAATCGCCAGGGCCACGGCGCTACTTGTAGGCCCGATCAGGAAATCGCATTTTTCGCTCAGGATCAATTCTCTTGCCACAGTGGCGCCAATATCCGGCTTGAGTTGGGCGTCACGTACAACGAGTTCAAGTTTCTTGCCGAGAATACCGCCAGCGGCGTTGGTTTCTTCAATGAACAGGTCTATAGCGGCCTTCTGTGATTTGTAAAAGGTGGCTCCAATTCCCGAAATGTCGGCGACGAACCCGAGTCGAATGGTGTCCGCGGCCATGGAATTGGTCGCTACTCCCGGTCCAAAAACCGTCAACACGGAGAGAAGAGCGATCAAGACTTTCAGACCCTTGCAGTTCATATTCACCTCCAGATTCTGTGGTTTGTGAGCCTC
>JACRDE010000361.1 GCA_016212935.1 Desulfomonile tiedjei
GATCCACCAATTCGGCTGCGACGTCATCGGCAACGGACCGTCTTTCTACTAATGAATAGAGCGCCGGTAGGACCATGAGCGTGAGGATGGTACTCGATATCAGACCGCCTATCACGACCGTCGCGAGAGGCTTTTGGACTTCGGCACCCGTTCCCGTAGCAATGGCCATCGGAACAAAACCCAGTGAGGCTACGAGAGCCGTCATAAGGACAGGTCGGAGCCTTGTTAAAGCCCCTTGCAAGACAGCGTCATCAACCGGCATCCCCTCGTCTCTTAACTTGTTGATAAAGGTTACCATTACAAGACCGTTCAAGACCGCCACCCCTGAGAGGGCAATGAAACCGACTGCCGCCGAAATTGACAGCGGTATGTCACGCAGCCACAGGCCAATAATACCTCCTGTAAGCGCCAGAGGGACGCCGGTAAATACCAGCAACGCGTATCTGACGGACCCGAAGGCAGCGAAGAGTAGCGCCACAATAAGAAACAAAGCCAGAGGCACCACGATCTCCAGACGCTTGGCTGCTGAGAGCAATTGCTCAAATTCCCCACCCCAGGTTATCCAACAGCCAGCCGGAAGCTTCAAGCGCTCCTTTATTGTCTTCTGGGCTTCATCCACGAATGAACCAAGGTCTCTGTCCCTGACATTACTGGTCACGACGACTCGACGCTTTCCATCTTCACGGCTGATCTGATTGGGTCCTATTACCACCGTCAGGTCGGCAACCGACCCCAGGGTGACAAACGTTCGCTGCTTGCGGTCTTCGCTGGGATTGCCCGCTGTCCGAACCAACTCAACTCCGGTGTCTTGCCGTGGGAGCGGGATCGGTATGCGCTTCAGCGCCTCTACATCGGTTCTCAGTTTCTCCGGTAGTCGAACGACGATGTCAAATCGACGGTCCCCTTCGAAGACCTGACCTGCCGACTTACCCCCTACGGCTATTTCAACTATATCTTGGACTTCTGAAACATTCAGCCCATAACGGGTCATTTCCGATCTTTTCAACTTCACCGTCAATATTGGTAATCCAGATACCTGCTCAACCTTCACGTGCGATGCTCCTGGGATCTTGCGGACCAATTCCGCCGCTTCTTCAGCGCTGCGAAGAAGGACATCCATGTCGTCACCAAAGACTTTTACCGCAACATCACTGAAAACGCCCGACAGAAGATGATTGAACCGCATACGGATCGGTTGACTGAACTCAAAGTTACTCCCCAGCAGTTTTCCTGCCTCCTCTTCAATCTCTTTGACCAAATCCGCTTTGGGCAAGTTCGGATCAGGCCACTGATCTCGTGGCTTCATCACAAGCGTGTTGTCTCCTATGCTCGGAGGATGAGGCTCAGTGGCAATCTCTGAAGTACCGACGCGTCCCACGATGGTTTCAATTTGGGGAAATTTCTCTTTGAGGGTTTTTTCGAGAATGGATTGTAGTGCAATGGCTTGGGATAAGCTCGTTTCCGGCACACGCATGGTATGAATAGCTGCGTCCCCCTCATCAAGCGTAGGGATGAATTCTCGCCCCATTAGAGTTGCAGCAACAGTACTTATCGCCACTACAACCGCTGCCGTGACCACCACCAGTGCTCTGTACTTGAGGGCAAGTTGCAACAGGGGACGGTAGAGTTGCTTCGAGCTTCTGGTGATGAAGTTTTCTTCATGCGATAGATGGCCCGACAAGAAGACTGCCACGGCGGAAGGAACGAAGGTAAAAGAGAGTATCAATGCTCCGGTGAGCGCCAACAGTACCGTGAGCGCCATGGGGGTGAACATCTTCCCCTCCACCCCGGTTAGGGTCAGTATGGGGAGGTAAACGATAATGATGATGAGTTCCCCGAACAACATGGGCTTACGGACTTCTTGAGATGCTTCCCAAATCACGTCGATCCGTTCATTCTGAGTGAGAGCCCGTCCCAAGTCTTGTCGTGCCTCGGTAAGCTTACGTGCACAGTTCTCAACGATGACGACGGCACCGTCCACAATGATCCCGAAGTCTATTGCCCCCAGACTCATGAGGTTCGCAGTCAGCTTGTGCGTCACCATGCCGGTAGCCGTGAACAGCATGGATAAAGGGATCACCAGAGCAGTGATGAACGCCGCTCGAATGTTGCCGAGAAAAATAAAAAGGATAACGACAACGAGGATCGCCCCTTCTGTGAGGCTTTTCGTCACCGTTCTGATGGTCTTGTCCACGAGAGTTGTGCGATCATAGACCGCTTTGGCCACGACGCCCTCAGGCAGCGTCCTGTTCACTTCCTCAAGTTTGCGAGCGGCTCGTTGAGCTACCTCACGGCTGTTTTCTCCCATGAGCATGAACACCGTCCCAAGAACCGTTTCCTCTCCGTTCTTCGTAGCCGCTCCCAGTCGCAGTTCTTTTCCAAAGTCTACGGTTGCCACATCCTTGACAAAAACGGGAACGCTGTGGACATTCTTGACGGTAATATTCCGAATGTCCTCCAAATCCGTAACCTGTCCAGGAACTCTGACCAGGTATTGCCCGCTGTTGCGCTCGATGTATCCCGCGCCCACGTTGGCGTTATTCGCAGACAGAGCTGTGATCACGTCTCCAAACGTCAGTCCCTGCGATATGAGTTTGTGCGGGTCAGGCGTCACATGGAACTGCTTTTCGTAACCACCTATCGTGTTGATCTCCGTCACGCCGGGAGTGTTTCTAAGCTGCGGTCGGATGATCCACTCTTGAATCGTTCGCAGGTCCGTCAGCGTGTACGGGGTTCCGTCAGGCTTTTTGGCCTCCGGCAGAGCTTCTACCGTCCACATGAAGATCTCGCCCAGCCCTGTGGAAATCGGCCCCATAGCAGGCTCTATTGCCGGAGGCAGTTTGCCCTTGATTTCCTGAATCCTCTCGCTTACAAGCCGCCTCGCGAAATAGATGTCAGTACCGTCCTCAAAGATGACCGTTATGAGAGCAATACCGTATTGTGAAAGCGACCGCGTTTTCACGAGGCGGGGAAGCCCTGCCATACCGGTTTCAATCGGAAAAGTTATCCTTTGCTCGATCTCCAGGGCTGACAATCCAGGGGCTTGGGCGCTGACCTGTACTTGTATGTTCGTAATGTCCGGCACTGCATCGATGTTCAGGCGGGTTACATTGTAAGCGCCCAGGACAGCCATGAGCAGCGTCAGAGCCAACATTATCCATCGCTTCTGAATTGAAAACTTAAGAATTTCACCTATCATCATTCATTCCTAGTGTTCGTGGGACATTCCGGCTTTTCCCATTTCCGCCTTGAGGACGAAACTGTTATTGGTCACGTAGCTCTCACCAGGAGAGAGCCCTTTGAGTATCTCCGAGAACTTGTCGTTGGATCTTCCCACAGTTACCGGGCGGGCCTCATACTGGTCATCGTGTTGGACAAAGACCACGGATTTATTCTGAAAGTTTTGAATTGCCTCATTTCGTACGACCAGCGGCGGCGAAGCATTGTGCCGCACGAGTTCCACTCTAGCGAAGATCCCTGGTCTCCATTTGCCTTCAGGGTTGGGAATAACGACACGGGCCTTGGCTGTCCGAGTATCTTCGCCAACAAGCGGACCAACGTAGGAAACCGTCCCCACTCCTTCAAGACCATAGGAATCGGTCTTCACCGTGGCTTTCTGATTCAAATGAACTGACTCAACGTCCTTTGCATAGACAATGACATCTACCCAGACCGAAGACAGGTCTGCAATTACATAGATCTCTGCATCTTCTTTTGCCCATTCACCCTGTGATAAATGTTTCTTGGTGACCACTCCGTCGAAGGGCGCACGAATAACAAAATGGGTGAGCGTGCTATCATCCTCGTTTGAGAGATTGCTCAAGTCTTGCTTGTTCAGGCCCAAAGCCAACAACTTACGGGATGCCGCCGTCAGCTCTATCTTTTCCTCCAAGTAGGTCTTTTTTGCTGTGAGAAACTCTTTTTCCGCAACAGTCTGGGCTTCCCAAAGACGTTGGACCCGTTCAAAGTTGTAGCCTGCTAGCTTTTCCCGCTCCACCGCAACAAGGTATCTGCTCTTTGCCTCTCCCAGGTCACGGCTGTCGATGACGGCAATGACCTCTCCCTTATGCACGGCGTCTCCCAGATTTTTTCGTGATTCCAGGACAACACCTGCGACGCGTGGGATGACGTGTGAGACCATGTCAGCGTTGAGGGCGATTTCACCCGGTAGTTCGAGGACTGAGATCACGGTGCCCGGACCGGCGGTTTCCGTCTCAAAGCCCATCTTCTTGGCCAGATCCGGTGGTACCGTGAGCCGGTTTTCGTACTGGGAGTACTCCCATTCAAACTTCTCGCCTTTGTACTCGGCTGAGACTTTGATGAAGAAAGAGTGAGGCTCCTCTATTTCCTGTTCGCTGTAGAGAAATTCCCCTGTGGGTTTGAAACTGAATTTGTCAGTTTTCCCTCCGAGCCGCTCAAGCTCCACGATGATCGACACTTCTTTCGGATTCACTGGTTTGCGTTTGTGTGAAGGGTAGATACGGAAGTGGGCGGGAACACCCTTCTCAAAGACGGCAACTTCCAGCTCGAACTCCCCCTCGGTCAATATTTTGCCGCCATGTGGCCCCTGAGAGCCCGAATGGTCGTGGCCATCTCCGTGAGATTCTTGACCATGACCGTGTCCACTATGGTCCTGAGCAGTGCCTTGCGCCTTTTTCCCGGAGAAGATCAGCAGGGCTATCGCGATCACACCCACTACGATTACGGCACAAATACCCATGAATTCTTTTTTCAGCATTTCTTAATCTCTTTTCCCAATCTGTATTCCGTCCTGTCATCTCCCTGTGGGTCCATCCGATGAGTCCCCTCTCCACCGGCTTCTTTTTTTAATGTCCACTTAGAAAAGAAAGTCTGGGAAACAAACTCATCGGTCGAACAGCACCAGCGGGCTACGGGCACTGCCGTTGGTACCCATTTGACGGCACGACATACCACTGGCTTTTGGAGCCATTCATCTCCCGCATCGAGCGCTCTGCTTCCCGTTCGATAGCTCTGAATTTCTTGTTTTGCTGTTCCTGCCAAGCCTGGACTTGTTTCCACTTCCGATCAATAGCGCTTCTATGGTTGCCTCGTGCGGACGCCCACTCCACCAAGAACACCACGGAAAGGGCTGCTACTATGACGAGAATGATAATCTTCTTCATGACATAATCTCCTTGAATGACAGAGACTCCGGCGTCGAAGTTGTCGGACTTCCGAATGCACACCCAAGTCGCTCCCAGCAACTCAGCCGCGACTCAATGGTTGTCGTCTCTCTCGATGCTCGATCAAGAGGACGGATTGACCATCTTGTCCTTGCGACTGGGGTTGACCCAAGTTCGTTGGAACTTCATCTCCAAGGCATGGTGATGGGTCCTAACGAACTGATTTTTGAGTGAACTAGTGTAAAATGAGCAAAGACTGTCAGATCAGGAGGATAGTGGAGTGGATAGACTGAAGAACGAGTGCGGTCGCAAGACTGTCGAATATGTGGGATGCTCCGGCGTTGGAACCAATAGCCGGGATGCCGAGCTTTTCCGGACGAATTGTCCAGCTTGGAAAATCCGACGTCTTAGGCGTAGGAGACTGCGGCGTCAAAGAATGGGGCGGTAAGCCGGGTTCCTGTTCCCCCTGTTTCACGCAACAGCAATGCCTGGACACCAGAAGCTTGGTCTCTCCCGGCACCGACTCATGGGACAGCCCGTGAATCGCCACCAGGACTTTGGAATGAGCGTGTTCGTGCTCCACATGTTCACCCGCTGCGTGCGCTGCCTCGTTCCGGCAGCACCCCGCCTCCAGCATGTCTCCACACGCCATGAGTGAGTATGAGATCAGAATTAACCAAACGGCTACACGCTTCATTTTGTCCATCAGCCAAGCAATACAATCTGATCAGTGAAGTTGATAAACCTTCACCATTTCTGTAAGAAATAACTAACCCAGCGGAAGAGGGTTGTCAAGACTCATGGTGCGCCGCTTCTTTCGAGAATTTCAAGAGACTTCCTCCCACGACCGGTCAAGGACTTGAGAAGGAACCACCAGGTTCCACTCTTTCACGAGACGCCCCTGGGATTCCGAGCATCGTCTTTGCCTCCAATAATGGAGTACAGTGCCGGTAACACCAGCAATGTCAGAGCCGTACTTGAGATCAACCCACCAATAACCACTGTAGCGAGTGGGCGTTGAACCTCGGCCCCGGTCCCTGTGGACAGTGCCATAGGCACAAACCCCAGAGACGCAACGAGAGCGGTCATCAGTACCGGTCGCAGTCGCCTCAGCGATCCGTGGAATACAGCGTCATAGGCAGAGTTCCCCTCCTCACGCCACTGGTTGATCATGGTCACCATTACCAGACCATTAAGGACCGCTACCCCTGCAAGAGCAATGAACCCCACTGCCGCGGATATCGAAAACGGCATTCCACGCAACCATAGCGCCAAGATGCCGCCGGTCAATCCCAGAGGGACCCCAGTGAACACCAGCAGCGCATATTTCACGGAGTTGAAAGCGCCGAACAGGAGCAAGAAGATGAGGAAGAGACAGACCGGAACTACGATAGTAAGACGTTTTCTCGCAGCCAAAAGGTTTTCGAACTGCCCGCCCCAATCCAACCATTGACCGGCGGGTATTTTCACCTGTTCGGCAATTCGCTGCTGAGCTTCGCTTACAAAAGACCCGAGGTCTCGTCCCCTCACGTTCGCCTGGACCACGATCCGCCGCTTGCCGTTCTCACGGC
>JACRDE010000332.1 GCA_016212935.1 Desulfomonile tiedjei
GCCTGGATCGTCTGACACTAATGCGCATTCAAAGAAGCAAGATTGGGGGGAACCTCTCTGTAAAGAGTTTCTCCCCAATCTTGCTTCTTTGAATGCGCATTAGTGTAACATGAGAGTGGAAGAATTGGCTTTTCGCTCAGTGCTTCCGGTCGGCCTATGAGCCATTCTTCTTGGTGTCCCTGTTGGCCGGGTTTCCGGACCCCGTCACTGTGGCTATAGTCTGACCGAGTTTCTGAGCGTTGTAGGGTTTAGCCAAAACGGCCTTGAAACCAAGAGTTGAATGCTCGGCCATTACTGAATCGTCCGAGTACCCGCTCGAGACGATTGCCTTCACGTTTGGGTCGATTGCCTGTAACATCACGAGGGTATCTCGCCCACCCATGCCACCGGGTATAGTCAAATCCAATATAACTACGTCGAACTGCCTTCCCTCAGATAGCGCTTTCTTGTAGGCGTCGATTGCCTCTGCTCCGTCTCGCGCGACTTCCACGTCATATCCGAGCTCTCGCACCAACTCGCCCGTGGTATCTCTGATCATTTTGTCGTCGTCCATTACCAGGACTCGACCAATGCCGGTTACCAATTCCGTCACTGCTGTCGTGTCAGGAGCGAGAGCGGTTGCTGAAGCGGGAAGAAAGAAATAGAACGTGCTGCCGAGGCCCGCTTTGGACCTGACTGTCATCAGACCCCCGTGCTTCTTGACAATTGAGTAGGATGTCGCCAACCCCAGACCGGTTCCCTTCTCTTTGGTTGTGAAATACGGATCAAATATCTTTGCTATGTGGGCCTTGTCTATTCCGCCGCCTTGATCGGCGATGGTCACCTTGACGTAACTGCCCTCTTTCAATGGCAGTCCGTGTTCCTTTTCCGCATGGACGTTTGAGGCTTTGATCAATATGGTTCCGCCCTGCGGCATTGCCTCTAACGCATTTATTATTAGGTTGTTGATCACTTGACTTATCTGCCCTTCATCCATTTCTACCGGCCAGAGGTTTCCGGGAACGGAGAATTTACAGTCTACGTTTGAACCCCGCATTACAAAGCCTGCGCACTGTTTGAGCAACTCGGCAAGGTCAGAAGTGCTCTTGATGGGCGCACCTCCCTTGGAAAAAGTAAGTAACTGACGAGTCAAACCCTGCGCCAGGTTGGTCGCCTTGACCGCTGCCTCAAACTTTTCGCTGGATTGATCACTCAACTTGGAACGGGATTGGCCTAGGGCAATATTTCCCAGTATGGCAGTCAGCAAATTATTGAAATCATGAGCTATGCCTCCTGCAAGGACTCCCAACGACTCCAGCTTCTGCGCTCTGAGGATTTCTTCCTCTGTTTTCTTCTTGTCGGACACATCTCTTTTCATCCACCACAGGCCTATCAGGTGGCCATCCCTGAGATTGCCTATCAGGGTGTTTTCAAAGTGCATCGTGATCTCTGATGGCCTAGTCTCTCTGGTTTCAAAAGAAAGAGCGGCAAATCCCTTGCGAATCCAGCTTTGGCACAACTCTATACTCCTGCGTTTAGCAGGAAGCAGCTTGCCGAAATGAAGACCCGCCAACTCTTTAATGTCGTTGCGCCCGCACATTTTGGCGTACTGAGTGTTCCCGTCGATAAGGCGGGCACGTAAGATGATGTCTATGATCTGTTCGACGGACGGCCCCGAAGGCGCCGGCCACCGGGGGATAAATTCGGCTATTCCGATAGGGAAAATTTCTACCAGTTTTTTATACTTCTGGATTGTGTCAAGCTCTTTTTGGGCCGTCAGGTTCTCGATCTGAACCAGCACGAGGCGTTCTGCGCCGAGCCGGAGGGTACGCAAGTGCACCCTTCCCCAGATCTCCTTGTCTTGAATGCGGAGTCTTTTCTCGAGAACTTCGGGCCTCCTTTCCTTGAAAACTCTTTCGACCCTTAATTCGAAGTCCCGCGCCTGCGAAGGATTCTGGAAAACCCGCGAAAACTCCAGACCCACGGGGTCAAAGCCTTGGGTCATGCTCTTGAATGCATTGTTGGCAAACTCGACCTTGTGCGTCCGCTCTATCAAGAGCGTAGGGACCGACAGCGATTGGACCAGACTGCCGAAGGTGGCAAACTGCACCCGTCTGAGATCGAAACTGCCTGAAGACGTCAAATCGTCTGAAAGCAATAAGCTGAGATCAATCGTCTGTGTGCCTTTAGTCATTTTTCCTGATAAGTTGGGAATCGAAACGTTCTCCACATCGAAATCAAAAGCAGGTATCTCGGTGCAACTCATTTGACCTTACCCTTCCTCACAACTCTCGACGGTCTACATTACCGAGAGCCTATCCGACCTATTCATTGACTCTTAGCCGGCCTCCAGAGTTCCACTCCCGGAAGTCCTTTCATCCGAATCAGCTTCCAAGCCGAGGCCAACCAGATAGTCCACGATGTCCGGATGACCTCCGAGCGCCGCAAGACTCAGAAGCGAATAACCAGATTCCTTTCTAACCCGGATGTCGGCCCCATACTCGACGAGCGTCTTTAGTATCTCCAGATGACCCTTGAAATCTGCCCGCATCGAAGCAGTGACTCCCGTGGTGGTTCTGCGGTCAACATCCGCCCCTTTTGCCAGAAGCGTTTTCACTATCTTCAGAAAGCCGGCGCTGCATGCTTTCATCAGAGGAGTTTTGCCATCCTTGTTCTGAGCATTTACGCAAGCACCGCTTTCAAGTAGAATTTCAACCACTTCGTGACTCCCTCCTGAGCAAGCCGCCATCAATGCGTTGTTTAGGTCTTTGCGATTTGCCCTTATAGGGTTCTTTTGACGCAGCAAATCAACCACGCGATCTTTTCGGCCTGACAGGGAAGCTTGTATGAGAATTTTGCTCCACATCTCCGGTGTTGCCTCGGCTCCGGTCGTTACGACTCCATACCGGTCAGCGGATGTTTCCAAGCCACGTTTTTTCGATGACCTCCCTGCGGGTTGCGAACTGCGGGGGCTTCGGCTGATCTTGCATCCGCCTTGAATCTCAACGTTATCAGTAGATGTAGGGGCTTCCCAAGCAGATTCAGAAGAATCAATGGCAGCACCCCAATGCAAAAGGACTACTGCAGCTTCAGTGCAGCCGTTGGACCAGGCCTTAGTGAGTGCGGTGCTTCCGGAATTATTACGAGCATTGACATCAGCTCCAGAATTCATTAGGAGTTTAAGCATGTTAGCTCGGCCTCGGAAAGCAGCTCTTATCAAAGGGGTGTCGCCGTGCTTATTTCTCGAGTTGGCATCGGCCCCTCTTTCAAGAAGCAATTGAGCGACCTCTAAATGACCTCGGGAAGTAGCATTCATCAAAGGAGTCTCGCCATAGTTGTCCGCATGATCGACACAGGCTCCTCGATCCAGCAAGAGTCTGGCAACTTCGACATGGCCGTTATAGGCGGCGAAAAGAAGGCCAGCGTTGCCACGATGGTTTCTTGCGTCCTGCTTTGCTCCGGCACGAAGAAGGATCCCTACTATTTCGCTATGCCCTTTATACGATGCTCTCATCAACGCGGTATTTCCGTACTGGTTCCTGGCCTCCACATTTGCCCCCATTTCCAGGAGCAGTTCAACCATGGCTCTGAGACCCTTGGATGAAGCTTTCATAAGTGCGGTGTCGCCGAATCTATCAGACGCGTCTATGTTGGCCCCTCCTGCCAAAAGCAAGTCTATCGTTTCCAATTGAGCTGTCATGGCAGCAGTAATCAAGGGGGTTCGCCCATCTCCGTCTACTGTGTCAACGGAGATTCCTATCTCGAGCAGCATTGCCACGGCTTCGAATCTTCCCAACGCGGAGGCTTGGCTCAACAAATGACCGAAGGACTCAAGCGACGTCCGGACCTTGAGCTTCCAATCCAACAACAATTGAAAGACATCCGGGTGATATTCGAGGAGTGCCCAATTCAAGGCAGTGTTTTTCTCTTTGTCCTTAACGTCGATGTTCGCTCCTCTTTGGAGAAGGAGTTGAACAAGCTCCTGAAATCCTCCGGAGGATGCGAAAATCAGGGCGGTTTTGCCTTCACGATCCGCTAAGTCTATCTCGGCTCCGTGATCCAAGAGTAATCTGGCAACATCAGCGTGCCCTCCAAGGCAGGCTTCCAACAGGGCCGAGTTTCCATATTTGTTGGTAAGACTGATACTGGAGCCCCTATCCAGGAGCGTTTCAACAACATCACGGTGCCCTCCATATGAGGCCCTCATCAGGGCTGTGTTTCCGAAGCTAGTCTGCAAGTTGATGTCAGTCTCGTTTTGCAGAAGGAGTTCCACGACCTGTGTTCGGCCATGATATGCCGCCTCTGTCAAGCCGGAGTCGCCAAATCTGTTCAGTTCATTGACGCAGACTCCGCAACACAGCAACATTTCCACAACCTCGGCGTGCCCTCGCGAAGCGGCTCTAATCAGCGGAGTATTTTGGTCAGCATCTCTGGCACCGGGGTCGCCTCCTTTTTCGAGAAGCAACTCTATCACGTCTTTGAATCCCTCGTGGCAGGCTTTTACGAGGGCAGTTTCTCCCTTGTTATTCCGCTCTTCGATCTGAGCTCCTGACATGAGGAGCAACTCGACCACTTTCGTGTGGCCCCTGCCAGAGGCCCAGATAAGTGCCGTGTTTCCAGTCGATTCGCGTTTGTCAACATCAGCTCCGCATTCGAGGAGAATCCGAGCTACGCTATGATAGCCCCAAAAAGCCGCTTCCATGAGAGGGGTATTCCTGTATCCGTCTTGGGCGTCAACATCGGCACCGCAATCCAAGAGTAGACGAACCGCTTCCGCACGATTCCAGGAACAAGCCTCGATTAAGGGCGTCCTCAGGTTTTCATCCCTCGCATTTGCGTCTCCATTGTGCGCAAGAAGGGCCTTCATCTTTGGTAACTGCCCGCTCCGAACA
Source organism: Desulfomonile tiedjei (assembly GCA_016212935.1). Classification (GTDB taxonomy): domain Bacteria; phylum Desulfobacterota; class Desulfomonilia; order Desulfomonilales; family Desulfomonilaceae; genus Desulfomonile; species Desulfomonile tiedjei_A. The sequence goes on from JACRDE010000332.1 coordinate 4,872, forward strand.
GCGTTGAATATGCAAATCAAACTCGGGTTCTTCGCGGAACAAGAATCCTTGCCCTGGATCAAGACTTCAGTCGATACCTCCGGGGCTCCCTCCGGAGTGCAATCCGCAGAGCTTACAAGGACGGCTGCCCTGTCAGCTTCAGCATCGGTCTTGATTTCAAGATGTTCGCGAAAAGTCTGCAACAGAATGGTCCTTTCACACGCCCCCAACTCAGCGTTTCCTGGACGGAACCCGTCGAGTGTTTCAGGTACGGCCGATGGCATCATCAGTTCAGGAGTGCCACAGTATTCAGGAACTTGCCCAATTCCTGATCCATGCCGCGTATGTGGTCTCTGGTCCAGTCTCCCAACTTGATGATCACCGAAACAACCAACTCGCTACTGATGTCCTTGTCTTCGTGCTCTTGAATGAAGTCGGTCACTTCTGCCGTGAAATCGTCGTGGGCTTTCTTATGTTCAGGTAATCTGGGGTATTTGTGGTGCGTCATGAACTTCTCTTCGGTGGCAAAATGGTTGACCACGTACTGAGCCAAGAACTTGATGCTTGCTTTTATTGAATCCTTGCCTTTTCCGTCCCAGGTTGCGTCACATAGTTCATTGAACATACGGAACAGCTCTCTGTGTTGATGGTCGATTTCTGCGACTTTTACCTCAAAGTGAGACAACCATGGTATCCACTGACTCATTGTGAGACCTCCTCCAGTTAGAGTTGACCTTCGAGCTGACCAACCGGAGGTTCTTTCAGCTTCACGATCGGCGCTCTGTTCTAGTCTTTGATTGGCCCTGCAATCGAAGACGATTCTTGGACCTCGGCAAAGTCCTTGAAACTCCTAGAGACCCGAAGCACTACCTGTGCTGTGGCGAATCTGACTGCTATCGGATCTCATTGCACTTGTGTCTAATTCCAATGCACATTCAAAGCAGTAACATGGGGTTCGGGGAAACACTTCCTGCAAGAAGGGTTTCTCCGTTTTTGCTTCTTTGATAGCGTATTCGTATTATTGATCATTTATCGGCCGGATTGCGACGCGATGACCTCGGACTGCAGCTGGATGACTCTTTGTGCACAGCTGATGCGAGCCTTGAGTTCCATGAGATCCAAAGGTTTTGTGATGTAGTCGTCTGCGCCTGTTTCCAGCCCCGTCTCTATGTCTCTCGCTTCGGATCTTCCGGTCAGCATTACAATGTAGACATAAGATTGCCGGTCCCATCTCCTGACCTCGCGGATGACCTCAAGACCATCGATTCCTGGCATCATCCAGTCGAGTATGGCCAACCTTGGGCCGTCGTCCTGGCTCAGGAGCCGCAGAGCTTCATTTCCATCGGGCACCGACATAACTTCGTAACCCCATTTGGTCAGGGCTAGCTCAACTATTCTCCTGATGAAAGGATCGTCATCAGCAACTAAGATTCGCACTATGTAGTCCTCCTTGAGCCGTTCAGGTCAGTGGAGGAGCATATCCTTGAGAGCGCTCCATTTCCGAAAATAAGCGTGTCGCCAGATAGTCTGGTTCGAACATCCAGAATGGTTTTCTCGCAGCTCGTCTTCAGCGTCATTGTGATGCTCTCCCGGAACCATCTAGAAAAAGCGTTGTATTCTTCAGTCCAAGACAGAATCGCAAACGCGGAATTCTGCCGAACTCCCTATTTAGGGACAGCTTATTGGCAAAGACCGTGCCAAAAACAAGAGCTTGGTTTCCGTATAAGTTAAGGGACGAGAATCAAAATAGGTTTGGAGTTACACAACTGGTGAGGGATGAGCGAGAAGACAGTGTTGCCATGTGCGAGGTTACGTGTATTTCACGTATCCCTGAAACCTGACCCAGCGTTGTAGCAGAAAAATGAAATCTGAATACATGGTTAGAGGAAGAGCGTCGTGCGTGCTTATCACGTACCAGAAAGGAGGCCATACGTGGCAATCACGTATCGAGCCCGAGTGATTTCCTGTGATGAAAAAACGAGTCACGAGAAAGACCCAGGAGTCGGGCTGCTTCGCCGATATTAGAACCCGAACGGCGTAGCCCTTCAGCTAACAGGAATCTTTTTACTCCAAGCAAGGCCTCGTGCATGGTGACTCCTTCTGACAACCGTACCGTGTACGAAGGTTCGGGCTTGTGTTTCTCATCCTGAGTCTGGGATCCTAATCCTACCTGACTTGCTGTTATGCTTTGTCCATTAGTAAGAATGAGCCCGCGTTCGAGCACATTCTTCAATTCCCTGATATTTCCTGGCCAATGATAGCTCTTCAGCAATTCCATTGCTCCAGGATCAACCACTGGAAGCTTTCTGAACCCGAGTTTCTCCGCAAGTTTCTCCGTCAAGTCGCTGACAAGGTCTGGAATGTCTTCGATCCTATCGCGCAGCGCCGGCAACGAGATGGAGAAGACGTTGAGACGATAGAACAGATCTTTGCGGAAGCGCCCATCGGCCACATCCACAGGCAAGTCCCTGTTGGTCGCAGCGATCAGCCTGGCGTTGACGGAAATGCTCTTTTCGCCTCCCACACGAGTAAACGTGAACGTGTCGAGAAAGCTGAGCAGCTTGGCCTGAAGCGTAAGTGACAACTCCCCAATTTCATTCAACAGCAGGGTGCCTCCTTCGGCCAATTCCACCATTCCCCGCTTTCGGCGATTTGCGCCTGTGTAGGCGCCTGCTTCATGGCCGAACAGTTCCGACTCCGCCAGTTCCGGAGGGAGAGCGGCACAGTTGACCGAAAAGAACGGTCCGCTTGAGCGCCGCGAATGGTCGTGGAGGTATCGAGCCAGGCGATCTTTGCCGGTCCCACTTTCACCTGTGAGGAGGATGACAGTATCCGTTTGTGCTGCCATGCGGGCTGAGGCCAGTACTGAGCTCATTGCAGTGGAAGAGTAATCTTGCATAGAGAGCTTCGGGGACAACGCAGACATTTTGCGTTCGGTAATATTCCGAGAAATCCCGCAAATCCCGAGCACTTCTCCGGTGGCGTTGCGCATCGGCGCCCTCACCTCGAGGACTGTGATCGGAGCACCATTCACAGCACGGGTGTGCTCTTCCTCAATTGTCTCCCCACGTATGACTCGCGAGTCCACCTCGATAAGGTGGCGAGCGGCCTCGGGCCCGTACAGTTCTTTGTCAGTTCTTCCCACTATTCCGGAAGCCGGGAGTTCGAACAGCTGTTCCATACTTGGGTTGACTACCGTATATTTCAGGGAGCGGTCCTTGATGAATATGCAATCCGGAGCCGTGTTGAAAAAAGTCATCAAACGGGCTTCGCTCTCTCCGGCAGTTTCTTCAGCCCTTTTCCGCACTTCTATCTCGTTACGAAGCCTCTCATTCGATTCGGCCAGTTCTAATGTTCGGGCCGACACCCGTTTCTCAAGCTGATCCCTGGCTCTCTTCAGCTGTCGCTCTGTTTTCTCGCGCACCTGAATTTCGCGGCGGAGATCGGAATTGGCCTCTTCCAGGTCGGCTTTTGCAGCCATTAACCCAGTGTGGAGTTCCAAGAGTCTCTGTCCGGCTCTTATTCGAACTCGTAGCTCCTGAGGATCGAAGGGCTTTACAATATAATCATCCGCGCCGGCCTCAATTCCTGCGATAATGTCCTCTTTCGAGGCCTTCTGGGTTATCAAGATTACATAAACGTACCGATCGGCGGCAGACAGCGTTGCTCTTACCCTCCTGGCGACGTCAACCCCGTCCATCCCCGGCATAACCCAATCCAGCAGCGCTATCTTGGGAGATTGATCGGCTTGCAGAGCGTTCCAGGCTTCGTTGCCGTCGGCCACGGACGTCGTTTCATACCCCCAATTGACCAAGAGCCTTTCAAGCATTTTTCGGCTCATTGGTTCGTCTTCAGCAATCAGAATCCTATACTGCATGCGGTTGGCTGAACTCCTGCGACACACGATCCCAATCGGTAAAAATACCAGTTCGCATTCAAACAAGGAAGAATCGGGGAGGACCTTCTTGAAAGAAGTTCCTCCCCGAACCCCACTTCAAGAACTTCTAGCATTCGCCGGAATCCACATTTCTCAGCGAGAAATATGGATTCCGGCGAATGTTAGAGTTTCTTGGAAGGGGTTTGGAGGAACATTCTTTGCCAAAGAAGGTTCCCTCAATCTTACTGATTTGAAAGCGAATTCGTATAAGATACCTGGGCATTGCCATACTTTCGTGGGGGCTACTCATGCCGCCCTTCGACAGTATTTGCAGAAAACTTGAAATTCGATACAAGCTCTTTGATACCTGCAAATTCCTGGTCAAGTTTGTCGAGGAGATCGCGCACCTTATCGAGATCTCCGCTCTTTGCCGCCAATTCCAATTCTTGGGATAGTTCTGTCATCAATTTCGCTCCGAAGTTGGCGCAAGCTCCTTTGATCGTATGGAATCTTCTAACCAGCTGAGCGCAATCCCGATCTTCCAGCGCACCGTAAATTGCGTCGATCTGACACCGCACGCTCTGGAAGAAAAGCTCCTTGATCTCTCGAAAAGCCTCCTCGTCTCCTTCCAGGCAGTTCAACAGGTCGGTGGGATCGAAAGTCCGCATTTGTGCTTCTCCGAGATGTGTTAGTTGACTAGCCAACAAAGAAGTCCAGTGTCGCGATTTCATCAACTACGTCGACCTTCTTAGCGGCGTTAACGA